>NZ_JAGPXV010000648.1:0-3313 GCF_018070405.1 Micromonospora sp. D75 | reverse complement strand
CGGCCATGGCCTGTGTCCGCTCGCCGGTGGCGACGCGCTCACGGGCGTAGTACGGCGCGGACCGGCGCAGGTACCAGCGCAGCGCCAGCGCGTACGCGGGCGCTGCCACCAGCCCGGCGAGGCCGAGCCGCCAGTCGAGCGCGACCAGCCCGAACACGGTCAGCACCACGGACAGCAGCGCGCCGACGAACGCCGGACCGCTGACCGCGATCACGTTCGTCACCACCGCCACGTCGTCGCCGACCCGGGCCAGCAGGTCACCGGTGCCGGCCCGTTCCAGCGTCGCCGAGGGCAGGTGCAGCGCCCGGTCGAGCACCCGCTCGCGCAGCCGGGCCAGCACGGTCTCGCCCAGGCGGGACGCGAGCGCGGCCCCGGCGGCGGTGAGCAGCCCGGTGAGCACTGCCGCGCCGGCGATCACCGCGACCCGGCCGGCGATCCGGGAGACCGGGGCATCGGCGATGACGTCGTCGACGAGGCGGCCGAGCACCCAGGGCGCGACCAGCCCGCCGGTGGCGGCGGCGACGAGCACGGCGGTCGCGGCGGCGCTGAGGCCGGGCCGCCGCCGGAACTCCGCGCCGAGCGTCGTCCAGGTCCGCCGGGCGGTCGCGGTGGGCAGCAACGCCCGGCCGGGTTCGGCGGTACGCGGGTCAGCGGTCACCGCAGTGTCTCCTCGCGGTAGCGGGCGTCGGTGGCCAGCAGGTGCTCGTGCGTCCCTTCGGCGGTCACCCGGCCGTCGGCGATCACCACCACCCGGTCGGTGATCCGCAGCAGGGCGGGGCTGCTGGTGACCAGCAGCGTGCCCCGGGGCGCGTCGCGGCGCGCGCCGGCCAGTCCGTCGGCGAGTTGGGCCTCGGTGGCGGCGTCCACTGCGGTCGTGGGGTCGTGCAGCACGAGCACCGGCGGGTCGGCGTGCAACGCCCGCGCCAGCCCGAGCCGCTGGCGCTGGCCGCCGGAGAGGTTGGCGCCGCGCTCGACGAGCCGGTGGCCGAGGCCGCCGGGGTGCGCGTCCACCACGTCGTCCGCCGCGGCCGCCCGGACCGCGGCGCGCAGGCGTCCCTCGTCGGTGCTGCGGCCGGCGGCGAGGTTGGCGGCCACGGTTCCCTCGAACAGCGTCACGTCGTGCGGCTCGACCAGCACGGCGCCGCGCAGCGCGTCGATGTCCAGGTCGTCGGCGGGTACGCCGTCGACGCGTACCGCGCCCCGGCGCCGGTCCGCGGGCACCCGTCCGGACAGCAACGCGACCAGCGCGTCCGCGTCGGCCGGGTCGTACGCCAGCACGCCGACGATCTCCCCCGGGTCGACGCGCAGGCACACCCCGTCCAGCGCGGCGTGCCCGACGTGGTCGAGGACGAGCCGCGGCCCGTCCGTACGGTCCGGCCGGGACGCGGCGCCCGGCCGGGTCAGCGGCTCGGCGCCGAGCACGCGCGCGACCCGGGCCGCGGAGGCGCGGGCCATCGCGAACAACTGCACGCAGTAACCCAGCGTCTGCACCGGCTCGGCGACGAACTGCGCGAGCCCGACCACTGTCACCAGTTCACCGATGGTGAGCCGGCCACGCAGGGCGAGCCAGCCGGCGGCACCGGCGACAGCGGCGAGGAAGAGGCCGTTCGCGGCGGTGGTGAGCCCGAGGTGCAGGCCCTTGGTGTTGGCGGCGCGCAGCGTCACGGCGAGGGCGCGCCGGCTGGCGGCGGCGTACCGGCCGGCGGCGTGGTGCTGGGCGCCGATGCCGCGCAGCACACGCAGGCCGGAGACGAGGTCGACGGCGAGCGCCGTGGTCTCGGCGAGGGCCTCCTGCTGGGAGGCGCTGCGCCGGGACAGCAGCGGCGCCATCCGTTGCAGCGCCAGGACCAGCACCGGTACGCCGATGAGCACGCCGAGTCCGAGCGGGACGTCGATGACCAGCAGCGCGACGGCCGCGACGGTCAGCGCGCTCACCGCGGCGACGCCGAAGCCGGCCACCCGGACCACGTACGCGGAGAGTTCGGCGTCGGAGGCGGCGACCGAGAGCAGTTCGCCGTCGCGTAGGCCGGAGCGGTGCCCGCGCGGGTCGAGCGCGCGCTCGGCCAGTTCCACCCGTAGCAGGTGCGCCTCCCGCTCCACGGCCGCGAACGCCTGGCGGGCGCCGTTGCGGTAGGCGAACGCCAGCACGGTGAACAGGGCGGCGAGGCCGGCGACGGAGTACGCGAGCGCCCACGGGTCGCCGGTCACCACGGCCCGGTCGATGATGACGCCGATCGCCACCGGCACGAGCGCCTCGGTGACCTGGTGCAGCCCGAGCAGGGTCACGCCGATCAGCACCGGGCGGCGCTGGCGGCGCAGCGCCTGGCGGAGCACGTGCCGGGCGGTGACGGCGCTGCCGGGGGGAAGCGGGGACACGAGGGGATGCCTCCAGTGCTTGAAGTGAGGACAGCCTAACCTCAGCTTCGCGGGCAGCCGAACCGCCGGGGGGGGTGGCCGGGCTCACCACGCGCTCCGCCAGCGGCGCGCGATCACCGCCGGTAATGTTGATCAGGCCGAGAGTGTACGCAAATGTCCACTGCACCGAGGAGTGACAATGTTCGATCACGCAGCCGGCCGCATCGACATCGCACGCCTGCGGGAAACGCTTGACGGCCGGTGGGCCGACGTCCGCCGGGCGCACCGCGAACACCTCGACGAACGCTTCCTCCCGGTGTACGGCGAGACCGGTGACCAGGCTCGCGAGCGCATCACCCGGCTACTGTCCGAACTCCCTGTCGAACTGGGCATCGCCTCGGGCTTCCCCGTCGAGTACGGCGGCCGCGGCGACGTGGGCGCCTCGATCGTCGCCACCGAGATGCTGGCCCAGGTGGACCTGTCACTGATGGTGAAGGCCGGCGTCCAGTGGGGCCTGTTCGGCGGCGCGGTCGCCGCGCTCGGCACGAAGCGGCACCACGACGCCTACCTGCCCGACATCGTCGCGGGCCGGCTCTTCGGCTGCTTCGCGATGACCGAGACCGGCCACGGCTCGGACGTGCAGCAACTGCGCACCACCTGCGTGTACGACCCGCAGACCCAGACCTTCGACCTGCACACGCCGCACGAGGCGGCGCGCAAGGACTACATCGGCAACGCGGCCCGGGACGGGCGGATGGCTGTGGTCTTCGCCCAGCTCGTCACCGGCGGGCGCCGGCACGGCGTGCACGCCTGGCTGGTGCCGATCCGCGACGAGCACGGCCGGCCGATGCCCGGCGTGACCATCGGCGACGCCGGACCCAAGGCCGGCCTGCTCGGCGTGGACAACGGGCGGCTCAGCTTCGACCACGTGCGGGTGCCGCGGGACATGCTGCTGGAC
>NZ_JAGPXV010000647.1:0-3316 GCF_018070405.1 Micromonospora sp. D75 | reverse complement strand
CCCGCCGCAGCGCAGCGCCCGCCGGCACTCGTCGTCCCCGAGGCCGGAGACGAGTACGACGACCAGCCCGTCACCGGCGCAGCTCACCGACAGCCGGTAGTTGTCGCCCCGCGTAGGCCGTACCTGCCGGACGACAGGCGGCCCGCCCGGCGTCAGCCGGGACCTCTCCCGCCACACGACGTGCGACACCTGGAGCAGACGCGTCGTGCCGTCGTCCTCCACCCGTATCACCACCGAGCGGTCCGGCTCGGCACGCGGCACGCGGCGGTTGTCCAACGCCGCTTCGCGCCCGGCGCGTGGCACCGGACGCGCTGCGCCCGTCGACGGGTCGACCCGCCAGTTGCGCGGGGCCAGATCCACGCTCGCGGGCGCGGCCGACGTGGCCGGGCCGGGCTGCGGGGCCGCCGACCGCCACCAGGCCGAGCCGAGCAACAGCGCCAGGACGGTCAGGCCGGCCAGCAACGCCCGCCCGTCCCGCTCCTCGGAGGCCATGCGGGCAGCGTATCGGCGCGGCGCGACCGGGGCGACCCGTCAGCCCACGCGTTCCAGCAGCGCCGCGTAGAGCGTCAGCCCCGGCCCGAACGCGAGCATCACCACCCAGCGCGGCGGCGACGGCTCCGTACGCCACAGCCGGTCCAGGATCAGCAGCGTCGTCGGGGACGAACAGTTGCCGTGCTCGGCGAGCGTCCCCCGGGAGGCGGCGAGCCCGTCCGGCGGCAGCGCCAGCTCACGCTCCACCACGTTGAGGATCCGCGGCCCGCCCGGGTGCACCGCCCAGCCGTCCACGTCGGAGCGTTCGCACCCGTGCCGTGCCAGCAGCTCGTCGACCAGGGTCCGGACGTGCCGGGAGAGGACCTGCGGCACCTTGGGCGACAGCCCCATCCGGAAGCCGGTGTCGGTGACGTCCCACGTCATGTGGTCGGCCGTGGAGGTGTCGGTGACCGAGGTGACCTCGCGCAGCGCGTACCCCCGGCCCCCGGGGACGACCACGGCGGCGACCGCGGCGTCCGAGAACAGCGCGTGGGAGACGATCTGCTGGGTGTCCACCCGGGCGCCCGGCGGCTGGATGTGCAGGCTGGTCAACTCCGCGCAGAGCAGCAGCGCGGGACGCCCCCGGGCGGTGACGAAGTCGCTCGCCGCGCCCAGCCCGGGCAGGGCCGCGTAGCAGCCCATGTGCCCGACGAACATGCGCTGGGTGCTCGGCGACATGCCGAGGTCCCGGGCGAGCAGGATGTCCAGCCCCGGGGTGGCGTACCCGGTGCAGGAGCAGACGATGAACATCCCGATGTCGGCGGCGTCCAGGCCGGCGGCGGTGAGCGCCCGGCTGACCGCCTCCTTGCCCAGCGGCAGCGCCTCGACCTGGTAGCGGCGCATCCGGCGCTCGGTCGGCCACTCCGAGACGTCCTCCAGCAGCGGGTTGACCGCCGCCTGCCGCCGGGTGACGCCCGAGTTCGCGAAGATCCGCTGCGCCAGCGCCCGGGTGTTCCCCTGGAAGTGCCCCGCGAAGAAACCCGTCCACAGCTCGTCCTGGTCCGCGCCCGGCGGATGCGCCGTACCCAGGCCCGCGATCACCGGCATGCCCACGTCCCCCACCCCTCCCTCATCTCTCGCACCAACCCTGGTCACCCGGCAGCCTTTCGTTCGCGACTGCGGGGCTCGCAAAACCGGCTCGCTCCTCGCGCTTCACCAACGAGGGAGCGCGCTGTCCCGGTCCGGGTCGCCGCCGAGCGCGGCGATGCCGAGCCAGTCGGCGCACACGTCGGACGTGGCCGGGTGCAGCGAGCCGCAGCGGGCGTCCCGGTAGAGCCGCTCCAGCGGATGCCCGCGCCGGGTCGCCGAGGTGCCGGCCGCCTCCAGCATCGAGGCCGCGACCTCGGCGGCGGTGGTGCCGGCCAGCAGCTTGGCCCGCCACACCCAGCGGTTCGTCTCGGCGTCGCCGGGCGCCTCGTCGACCCGGCGGGCCGCCTCGGCGACCACCAGTTCGGCGGCGGCGGTGGCCGCGTCCGCCCGGCCCAGGCGGGCCCGCACCGCGGGCAGCCCGGCGAGGTTGCGGGCGTTGAGGTGCTCGGCGGCCGCGTCGATCGCGGCCCGGGCCACGCCCACGTAGACCGCCGCGTAGCTCGCCACCAGCCAGTGCGGCATGAGCTGCGCGACCACCAGAGCCAGCCCCTCGACGCCGCCGAGCAGCCGGTCGGCCGGAACCGTCACGTCCAGGTGCACGTCGTGCGACGAGGTGGCCCGCATGCCGAGCGAGTCCCAGGTGGGCTCCACGGTGATCCCGTCCCCGGCCGGAACCAGGAACTGCGACACCACCGACTGGTCGGCGGCGCTGCGGGCAGCCACCAGGTAGCCGTCCGGGTGGCCGGCGCCGGAGCAGAACGTCTTGCTGCCCTTGATGTGCCAGCCGCCCTCGACCGGCTCGTAGACGGTGCTGAGCTGCGACAGCCGGGCGCCGGCGCCGCGTTCGCTCATCGCCACCGCGTACCAGGCGCCGTCGGCCGCCGCGCGCAGCAGCCGGTCCCGCGCCGCAAGCGCCTCATCCGGTACGCCGCGCGCCTCGGCCAGTTCCTCGGTGACCGCGCCCAGCGCGCCGGTGACCGAGGCGTGCATGTTGAACACCAGCGCGGTCGCGCCGTTGCCCCGGGCCAGTTCGGTGGCGACCGCCGCGTACTCGGCGAAGCTCGCGCCCGCGCCACCCAGCTCGGGCGGCACCATCAGCCCGAACAGCCCGGCCGCCCGCAGGTCCGCGAAGTCTTCCACGGGGAACGAGCCGTCGCGGTCGTGCCCGGCCGCGCGGGCGGCCAGTCGCGGCGCCAACCGGCGGGCCGCCTCCAGCGCGTGCACAGTCATGTCGCCCCCTTCTCGGCGTCCCTTTACCCCGGGCGGCCCCGGCTACCCGCCCCGGCGCCCCCAG
Source organism: Micromonospora sp. D75 (assembly GCF_018070405.1). Classification (NCBI taxonomy): domain Bacteria; kingdom Bacillati; phylum Actinomycetota; class Actinomycetes; order Micromonosporales; family Micromonosporaceae; genus Micromonospora; species Micromonospora sp. D75. Next base: position 402 of record NZ_JAGPXV010000647.1, on the reverse strand, counting down.
CCCTGGTACAGCACCGCCGCCGACCAGGTCGGCACCATGCGCGGCTCGGTCCTCGCCGGACGGTCGCCGCCGCGCATGCGGCGCAGCAACCAGGCAAGCGTGCCGCCCAACTCCGGGCGGACCCCGCGTACCTCGAGCGACACGCCGTGCCGGGCGCACTCGGCGACGAGCGCGCGGGCGTCGACGAACAACCGGGGGTCGTGGATGCCGCGCGGCACTGTGGGCAGCCGTTCGCCCAGCTCCACCGCGACCAGCCGGGCCAGCAGCGTGTCGTTCAGCGTGTCCAGCACCAGCAGGCCGCCGGGCCGCAGCAGCCGGCACGCCTCGGCGACCGCGCGCCGCCAGTCCGGCACGTGCTCCAGCACCTCTCCGGCGGAGACCACCGCCGCGCAGGCGTCGGTC
>NZ_JAGPXV010000646.1:0-3321 GCF_018070405.1 Micromonospora sp. D75 | reverse complement strand
CGCACGACGGTCGAGCACAGCCCGGTTGAGGTGCAGCTCGACCATGGCGTCCATGATCGCGCGGGCGGCTGCGTCGTCGCTGGGGATGCGTTCCCGGTCGGCGCGCGTGCCCAGGCAGTAGGCGACGTAGTGTCCGCGTACCTGCCCGGCGACCCGGGCTTCGGGTACTCCAGGAAGGCGTCCTCATCGGACTCGTACCGGTACACCATGTGGCATAGAGTAGGACTGATTGTCCCTTTCAGGGGTAATATCGGGAAATTCTGGCGGAGTGGCGTCCGGCTCCGCCCCTGACACCGTTGCCGGAACCGCCCCGGGCCGGTGCGAGAATGCCTGCGTGACCGGCGACCACTACTTCACCGCTGAGCCCTCGGCCCCGGCCCGCCCGCGCGAGGTCGAGTTCACAGTCGCCGGGCGCGACTACACGCTCGGCTCGGCCGGTGGCGTCTTCTCCGCCGACCGGCTCGACCCCGGCACCGCCGTGCTGCTGCGCAAGGCCGACCTGCCGGCCGCCGACGTCACCGGCGCGCTGCTCGACATCGGCTGCGGCTTCGGCCCGATCACCTGCGTCCTCGCCACTGTCGCGCCGGAGGCCACCGTCTGGGCCGTGGACGTCAACGAGCGGGCCCGCGCCCTCACCACCGCCAACGCGGCAAGGGTCGGCGCCGCCGACCGGGTACGCGCCGTCGCGCCCGACGAGCTGCCGGACGACGTCACCTTCACCCAGATCTGGTCCAACCCGCCCATCCACATCGGCAAACCGGAACTGCACGGCCTGCTGCTGCGCTGGCTGCCCCGGCTCGCCCCGGACGGCGTGGCCTGGCTCGTCGTCGCCCGGCACCTCGGCGGCGACTCGCTGCACCGCTGGCTGGTCGAGCAGGGCTGGTCCGTCGAGCGGCACGCCAGCCAGAAGGGCTACCGGGTGCTGCGCGTCACCCGGTAATCCGGTGTCGTCCAGCGGCCCGGCTCGGGCAGGATGCCCGCGTGGGATACGTGGACGTGGCAGCGGTCGGGCACATCCTCCCGGACGGGCGTGAGCTGTTCAGCGACGTCTCGTTCCGGGTCGGTGAGGGTGCCAAGGTGGCGCTGGTCGGCCCGAACGGCGCCGGCAAGACCACGCTGCTGCGGATGGTCGCCGGTGACCTGCCGGTGAAGACCGGCGCGATCGCGCGCTCCGGCGGGCTGGGCGTGATGCGGCAGTTCATCGGCATGATCGGCGACGAGTCCACGCTCGCCGACCTGGCGCTCTCCCTCGCCCCGCCCGCGCTGCGCGACGCCGGGCGGCGGCTCGCCGAGACCGAGGCGGCCATGCGGGCGGCCGAGGTCCGCGGCAAGTACAGCTCCGCCGCCGCCAAGGCCCAGCTCGCGTACGCCGAGGCGCTCGCCGCCTGGGGCGAGACCGGCGGTTACGACGCGGAGGTCCTCTTCGACACCGTCGCCACCATCGTGCTGGACCTGCCGTGGGACAGCGCCCGGGACCGGCCGGTGCGCACGCTCTCCGGCGGCCAGCAGAAACGCTTCGCGCTGGAACTGCTGCTGCGCGGCCCGGACGAGGTGCTGCTGCTCGACGAGCCGGACAACTTCCTCGACGTACCCGGCAAACGCTGGCTGGAGGGGCGGCTGCGCGAGTCGGTCAAGTCCGTGCTGTACGTCTCACACGACCGGGAACTGCTGGCCCAGACCGCCGACCGGGTCGTCGCGGTGGAGGGCGGCAGCGCCTGGGTGCACCCGGGCGGCTTCGCGAGCTGGCACGACGCCCGGGTCGCCCGGCACGCCCGCCTCGACGAGCTGCGCAAACGCTGGGACGAGGAGCACCAGAAGCTGCGCGAGCTGATGCTGATGTACAAGCAGAAGGCCGCGTACAACGACGGGATGGCGTCCCGCTACCAGGCCGCGCAGACCCGGCTGCGCAAGTTCGAGGAGGCCGGGCCGCCGCCCGTACCCCCGAAGGACCAGGACATCCGGATGCGCCTGACCGGCGGGCGGACCGGCAAGCGCGCGGTCATCGCCGAGCAGTTGGAGCTGGACGGCTTGACGTACCCGTTCGACCTGGAACTCTGGTACGGCGACCGGGTCGCGGTGCTCGGCGCGAACGGCACCGGCAAGTCGCACTTCCTGCGTCTGCTGGCCCGCGGCGGCACCGACCCGGAGCCCGGCAACACCCCGGTCGACGGCGCCGCCGCGCTCGCGCCGGTCGCGCACGGCGGCGTGGTCCGGCTCGGCGCGCGGGTGCGGCCCGGGCACTTCTCGCAGACCCACGACCGCCCCGAGCTGATGGCGAAGACGCTGGTCGAGGTGCTGTGGCGCGGCGACGAGCACCGGGCCGGCATGGACCGGCACGCCGCCATGGCGGCGCTGTCCCGGTACGAGCTGGCCGGGCAGGGCGACCAGCGGTTCGGCACGCTCTCCGGCGGTCAGCAGGCCCGCTTCCTGGTGCTGCTGCTGGAACTGTCCGGCGCGACGCTGCTGCTGCTGGACGAGCCCACCGACAACCTCGACCTGGCCTCGGCCGAGGCGCTGGAGGCCGGGCTGACCGCGTTCGAGGGAACTGTCGTCGCGGTCACCCACGACAGGTGGTTCACCCGTACCTTCGACCGGTTCGTGCTGTTCCGGGGCGACGGTGACGTGGTGGAGACGCCGGCGCCGGTCTGGGACGTGGCCTGAGCCGCTCCCCGGGTGGGCCCCGGGGAGCGGGCATAGGGTGGATCTCGTGAGTGAGATGACCTATCGCCGGCTGGGCGACTCCGGGCTCGTGGTGTCAGTGGTCGGCATCGGCTGCAACAACTTCGGCCGCAAACTCGACCTCGACGGCACCCGGGCGGTGGTCGACGCCGCCCTCGACGCCGGGATCAACTTCTTCGACACCGCCGACATCTACGGCGAGCCGCAGGGCGCCTCCGAGGAACTGCTCGGCCAGGCGCTCAAAGGCCGCCGCGACGACGTGGTGGTGGCCACCAAGTTCGGCATGGACATGCACGGCGCGAACGGGCCGGACCACGACGCCCGGGGCGCCCGCCGCTACATCGCCCGCGCCGTCGAGGCGTCGCTGCGCCGGCTCGGCACCGACCACATCGACCTGTACCAGATGCACGAGCCAGACCCGGGCACCCCGATCGACGAGACGCTCGCCGCGCTCGACGACCTGGTGACCGCCGGCAAGGTGCGCTACCTGGGCAACTCCAACTTCGCCGGCTGGCAGATCGCCGACGCCGACTGGACCGCGTCGTCGCAGGGGCGTACCCGGTTCATCTCCGCGCAGAACCACTACTCGCTGGTGGAACGCGGGGTGGAGGCCGAGGTGATCCCGGCGTGCGAGCGGTTCGG
>NZ_JAGPXV010000645.1:0-3323 GCF_018070405.1 Micromonospora sp. D75 | reverse complement strand
ACCGTCGACCCGGGCCGGCCGAGCCGGCCGCTGAGCATGCGCTACCGGGACCGGGTGCTCACGATTTCGCTGGCCACCGACCGGGCGGGCAAGGTGACGAGCACCACCGACGACGTCGCCGCCCTGATCAACGCGCCGCGCGGCGCCCGCTTCCGGGCCACTGTGGAGGAGGGCTCGGCCGGGCTGCCGATGCCGGCCACCGGGCCGGTACGCCTCGACGACGGGTTGCAGGGCACCGAGGTGCCGGCCCGGCCGTGGACCGTGCAGGCACTGCGCATCGGCAAGCACCGTGACGGCTCCCGGATCGGCGTGCTGGCGTACTCGCAGGAGCACGCCCGCGAGTGGGCCACCCCGCTCGTCACGCTGGAGTTCGCCGAGCGGCTGCTCGCCAACGCCCGCACCGACGCGGCGACCCGCAAGCTGCTGGAGCAGGTGGACGTGTTCGTCATCCCGACGGTCAACCCGGACGGCGCGAACTACTCGTTCCACGACTACAACTTCCAGCGCAAGAACCTGGTCAACCACTGCGCCGGTGAAGCGCGGGACCCGAAGTACCGGAACATGTGGGGCGTCGACGTCAACCGGAACTACACGGTCGGATCCCTGTTCGACGGGTACGTGGGCGCGAGCACGAACTGCCTGGCCGGCAACTACGCGGGCACGGCGGAGCTGTCCGAGCCGGAGAGCCGCAACGTGATCGACCTGGCCAAGGCGCACCCGAACATCAAGTTCGCGATGAACGTGCACTCGTACGGCGGCTACTTCATGTGGCCGCCCGGGGCGTACAAGGCCGACGGGCGGGTGACGCTGCCGCGCCCGTCGATCGACGAGTCGACGCTGTTCCTGGCCAGCGCCCGGCGCATCGTCGGGGCCATCGCGGCCGAGCGCGGCACCGTCACCTGGCCGTCGCAGACCGGCCCGGTCGCCGACGTGCTCTACTCGGCGGCCGGCAACTCGGCCGACCAGCTCTACTACGAGCTGGGCATCTTCGCCTGGGACTTCGAGGTCGGCAACGACAGGTGGAACGAGGCCACCGGCCAGTGGGAGGGCGTCGGTTTCCAGCCGCCGTTCGACGAGGCGCACGGCGAGGCGCAGGAGTACGCCGGCGGCCTGGTGGAGCTGGTCCGCGTCGCCCGCGACTACGCGGCGAGCAACCCGGTCCGGCGCTGAGGGCAGGCGGTCCCCGGCCGGTGGAAGTCCGGCCGGGGACCGCGTCAGCCCTGCCCGTCCCGGTCCGCGGCGCCGAGGTCGCGGAAGACGGTCAGCGCGCCCGGGTCGTCGATGGTCGCCGGGACCGGCTCGTCGCGCCCCTCGACCAGGCCCCGCATGGTGCGCCGCAGGATCTTCCCGGAACGGGTCTTGGGCAGCGCCGGCACCACTGTCACCCGGCGGAACGCGGCCACCGGGCCGATCCGCTGCCGGACCAGCGCGACCAGTTCGGCGGCGAGCGCGTCCGGGTCCACGTCGGCGCCGGCCTTGAGCACCACGTACCCGCTGGGCACCTGCCCCTTCAGCGCGTCGGCCACGCCGATCACCGCGCACTCGGCCACCGCCGGGTGCGTCGCCAGGACCTCCTCCATCGCGCCGGTGGACAGGCGGTGCCCGGCCACGTTTATGACGTCGTCGGTGCGGCCCATCACGTACAGGTAGCCGTCCTCGTCGAACCGGCCGCCGTCACCGGTCAGGTAGTGGCCGGGAAACGTCGACAGGTAGGAGCGGACGAACCGCTCGTCGTCACCCCAGAGCGTGGGCAGGCAGCCGGGCGGCAGCGGCAGCCGGATCACGATCGAGCCGTCCGTGCCGGGCGGCACGTCCCGGCCCGCGCCGTCGACCACGCGCACGTCGTAGCCGGGCACCGGCACCGTCGGCGACCCCGGCTTGATCGGCAGCGGCTCCAGGCCGCGCGGGTTGGCCGCCACCGGCCAGCCGGTCTCCGTCTGCCACCAGTTGTCGACCACGGGTACGCCGAGCCGCTGCCCCGCCCAGGCCCAGGTGTCCGGGTCCAGCCGCTCACCGGCGAGGAAGAGGGTACGCAGCGCGCTCAGGTCGTACCGGTCGATGTGCGCGCCGTCCGGGTCCTGGCGGCGGATCGCCCGGATCGCGGTGGGCGCGGTGAACAGGGCGGCCACCCGGTGCTCGGCGGCGACCCGCCAGAACGCCCCGGCGTCGGGGGTGCCGACCGGCTTGCCCTCGTAGAGCACGGTGGTCGCGCCGGTGAGCAGCGGCGCGTACACGATGTAGGAGTGGCCGACCACCCAGCCCACGTCGGAGGCGGCCCAGAAGACCTCGCCCGGCTCGATGCCGTAGACGTTGCGCATCGACCAGCGCAACGCCACCGCGTGCCCGCCGTTGTCCCGCACCACGCCCTTGGGCCGGCCGGTGGTGCCGGAGGTGTAGAGGACGTAGAGCGGGTCCGTGGCGGCCACCGGCTCGCACGGCGCCGGTTCCGCGTCCGCCATCACCTCGGCCCAGGTCAGGTCGCGGCCCGGCACCAGCGGAGCCGGTTCCTGCGGGCGCTGCACCACCACGCAGCGCTCCGGCGCGTGCCCGGCCTCGTCCAGCGCGGCGGCCAGGATCGGGTGGTACGGCACCACCCGGTCGGCCTCGATGCCGCAGGAGGTCGCCACCACCACCTTCGGCCGCGCGTCGTCGATCCGGACGGCCAGCTCGTGCGCGGCGAAGCCGCCGAATACCACCGAGTGCACCGCGCCGATCCGGGCGCAGGCCAGCATGGCGATCACCGCCTCCGGGACCATCGCCAGGTAGAGCAGCACCCGGTCGCCCCGGCCGACGCCGAGCCGGCGCAGCGCACCGGCGAACCGGGCGGTCTCGGCGAGCAGTTCGGCGTAGGTGAGCGTGCGGACCGTGCCGGTCACCGGGCTGTCGTGGATCAACGCGGGCTGGTCGCCACGCCCGGCGGTGACGTGCCGGTCCAGCGCGTTGTGACAGGTGTTCAGCACCCCGTCGGGGAACCAGCGGTACAGCGGCGCCGCCTCCTCGTCGAGGATGTGCTCCGGCGGGATGACCCAGTCGATGTCGGCCGCCGCGTCCCGCCAGAAACCGGCCGGGTCGGCGATGCTCCGCTCGTACGCTGATCGATACGCGCCCATGCCGTCATGCTGCGCCGCGGCGCACCGCCGGCACGACGGCCGGACGGGTCCGGTGCGCCGGAAGCACGGCCCGGCTCGCTGAACGGCCGCTCACGGCGGTGGGCGGTGGCCGCTCAGCCCAACGGGCGACGGATGAAGCCCGTGGGGCGGGGTAACCCAGCACGGTCCTGGTGGAGAGACGACCGGTGTCGCGGCGAACCGCGGCCGGGCACG
>NZ_JAGPXV010000644.1:0-3325 GCF_018070405.1 Micromonospora sp. D75 | reverse complement strand
ACCCAGTGCCAGGAGGTGGGGCGGGCGAGCACCGGGCTGACCGTCTCGCCGCGGCCGGTGCCGAGCGCGGTGCCGCCGTGGATGAGGAACGGCACGTCGGAGCCGAGGTCGGCGGCGATGCCGGCCAGTTCGTCGCGGGACAGCCCGGTGCCCCAGAGCGTGTCGCAGGCGACGAGCGCGGCGGCGGCGTCGGCGCTGCCGCCGGCGAGCCCGCCCGCGAGCGGGATCTGCTTGCGCAGGTGCAGCCGGGCGTGCGGGGCGACGCCCGCGTAGCCGGCGAGCGCGTGCGCGGCGCGCAGCGCCAGGTTGGTGTCGTCCAGCGCCAGCTCCCCGGCGCCCTCGCCCTCCATGGTGAGGGTGAGGGTGTCGCCGCGCCGGGCGGTCAGCTCGTCGTAGATGGAGATCGCGTGGTAGACGGTGTTCAGCTCGTGGTAGCCGTCACGGCGCAGCGGTCCCACTCCGAGATGCAGGTTGACCTTGGCGGGCACCCGCACCTTGACCGGGCCGCTGGCCCCGCGCCGCTGCCCGTCCTCGTCCTCCGGTCGCCATGCCTCGGTCACCGGGTGCGCTCCCCTGGACGCGGGCGGATGTCGAACGGCTTCTGCACGGTCAGCTCCTCGGCGGGGTCGGGCAACGGCGCCAGCCTACTGCTCGGCGGCGGAGCCGTCGGGGGCCGACGCGGCGATGGCGGCGAACTGCTCCACGGTGAGCGATTCGCCGCGTGCGGACGGGTCCACGCCGGCCGCGGCGAGCGCCGCGGCGGCCCGGTCCGCGCCGCCGGCCCAGCCGGCCAGGGCGGCGCGCAGCGTCTTGCGGCGCTGCGCGAACGCGGCGTCGACGACGGCGAAGACGGCCTTCCGGGGTACGTCCGGCCGGGGCGGTTCGCGCCTGGTGAACGCGACCAGACCGGAGTCGACGTTCGGCACCGGCCAGAACACGTTCGGCGGGACCTTGCCGGCGGCCCGGGAGCGGGCGTACCAGGCGAGTTTGACCGACGGGATGCCGTACACCTTGGAGCCGGGACCGGCGACGAGCCGGTCGGCGACCTCCTTCTGCACCATCACCAGGCCGTGCCGCAGTGTGGGCAGCTCGGCGAGCAGGTGCAGCACGACCGGCACGGCGACGTTGTAGGGCAGGTTCGCCACCAGCGCGGTCGGTGCCGGGTCGGCCAGGTCGGCGGCGGTGACCCGCAGCGCGTCGGCCGGGTGGACGGTGAGCCGCCCGGCGGCCTCGCCGGCGAAGCGGGCGGCGGTCTCCGGCAGCGCGGCGGCGAGCGCCGGGTCGAGTTCCACGGCGTGCACGTGCGCGGCGACCGGGAGCAGGGCGAGCGTGAGCGAGCCGAGGCCGGGGCCGACCTCCAGTGCCACGTCGTCCGGGGTCAGCCCGGCGGTGGTGACGATGCGGCGCACGGTGTTCGGGTCGTGCACGAAGTTCTGGCCGAGCTTCTTTGTCGGCGTGACGCCGAGGCGCGCGGCGAGTTCCCGGATCTCCGCCGGGCCGAGGAGTCCGGTCACGCCCCGTAGCGTAAGCGCCCCCGCCCGAGGGGAAGGAAGGGCCCCTTCTTAACGCCTCGCGATATGGAGGGGCCCCTTCTTAACGCCACGGGCCGAACGCGCGCTCACCGTTGGTGGAGATGGCGGCGCAGAGGGTGTCCAGGTCGGCGCCGGTGGTCTCGGCGAGGAAGCGGACGGTCAGCGGGATCAGGTACGAGGCGTTGGGCCGTCCCCGGTGCGGCATCGGGGTCAGGTACGGCGCGTCGGTCTCCACCAGCATCTGCTCCGGCGGGGTGACGGCGGCGGCCTCGCGCAGCGCGGCGGCGCTGCCGAACGTGACGGTGCCGGCGAAGCTGAGCAGGAAGCCGCGCCGGACGCACTCGCGGGCGAAGTCGGCGTCGCCGGAGAAGCAGTGCATGACCACGGTGTCCGGGGCGCCCTCGTCGTCGACGACGCGCAGCACGTCGACGTGCGCGTCGCGGTCGTGGATGACCAGCGCCTTGCCGTGCCGCTTCGCGATGGCGATGTGTGCCCGGAAGCTCTCCTCCTGCGCGGCCCGCCCCTCCTCGCCGGTACGGAAGAAGTCCATCCCGGTCTCGCCGACGCCCCGGACCCGGTCCCGGCCGGCGAGCGTATCGATCTCGCGCAGCGCCTCGTCCAGGTCGGCCAGCCGGGGCGCCTCGTTCGGGTGCAGCGCGACGGTGGCGAGCACCGCTGCGTACCGGTCGGCGACGTCGGCGCCCCACCGGGACGAGTCGACGTCCACGCCGACCTGCACGAGCCGGTCCACGCCGGCCCGGGCGGCGACGGCGATCGCGGCGGCCACCGGGTCCTCGCCGGGGGCGCCGCCCGGGGGTGTGCCGAACTCGCCGACGGTGATGTCGAGGTGGGTGTGGCTGTCCGGCACGGGTACGGGCAGCGGCTCGGGTGCGGGCGGGAACTCCCCGGCCCGGCGGGCGGCGCGCTGCTTGCGGGTCTCGGTCTGCTCGGTCATCGCGGCCAGCATCACACACCGGCCCGGTGCGGCGTTCCCGGACCGCCACCGGCCGTTCACACGCCCCACATCTGGCGGGCTTAGCGTCCCGGAGTGACAGTCACCGACCATGCCGGTGGGCCCGCCTCCGACCGGGCCGGGTTGCGCGTGACGTACGCCGGCCGGGTGCACCCGGCCGAGGAGATCGCCCGGGGCGCGGCGTACGAGCTGTTCAGCGCCGACGAGGCGCCCGGCTTCGAGTGGTGTCCCCGGCCCGGGGGCGGCTATCCGTGGCGCCGGTTCGTGCACGCGACCGAGGTGGACGCGGTGCACGGGGGCCCCGGGACGGCCGACGAGACGGACGCGCCGCTGCTGATGCCGGTGCACCGGGACCGGGGTTGGGCGTACGTACACCGGCTCAGCCAGCAGCCGGGGGCGGCGGGTGACCCGACGTTGGCCGCGGTGCGGGCCTCGGCGGTGATCCGGCCGGGCACCCGGATGGTGAAGGTGCTCTCCGCCCGGCAGCTCGCCGGCTACGTGCGGGGGTGGCTGCCGCACGGCTTCTGCTACCGGGAGCACGACGTGGCGCACCTGCGGACACCGGCCGGGATGGCGGTGCTGCGGGGCGACTCCGAGGGCGGTGACGTGGCGTACGCGCTGCGCTGGCGGGCCGCCGACCCGGCCGACTACGACGTGCCGGTGGGCGAGGCGCACCGGGGGCTCATGGCGTTGCCGCCCCGGGACCGGCTCGGGCCGCCGGTGCTGGGCACCGGGTTCGTGCCGAGCAGCGCGCAGCTCGTGCCGGAGTTCGTCACCCGGGAGTTCGCCGACCTGCCGATGCCGGCGAACGCCACGCTGC
>NZ_JAGPXV010000643.1:0-3331 GCF_018070405.1 Micromonospora sp. D75 | reverse complement strand
GCGAGCGACCGGCCGGTCTTGGCCAGGAACACGTCGTCGAGGCTGGGCCGGCGGGCCTCGATCGCGCCGGGCTCGATGCCCCGGTCGTAGAGCGCCCGCATGACCTGCGGGATGGCCGTGGCGGCGCTGTCGACGTAGAGCCGCAGCGTGCCGTCGACCGGCTCGGCCGCGTGCACGTACGGCGCCTCGGCCAGCAGCTTCGTCGCGGCCGGCAGGTCGCCGCCGGTCTCGTCCGCGACGTCGGCGGCGGCGAAGTCGACGGCGACCACGTCGCCGGAGATCTCGCGCTTGAGCGCCGACGGGGTGCCCTCGGCCACGATCCGCCCGGCGTCGATGATCGAGACGCGGTCGCAGAGGCTGTCGGCCTCGTCCAGGTAGTGCGTGGTGAGGAAGATGGTCATGCCCTCCTCGCGCAGCCGCCGTACCTCCTGCCACATCCGGACCCGGCTGGGCGGGTCGAGCCCCGCCGTCGGCTCGTCCAGGAACATCACCTGCGGCGAGTGGATGACGCCGAGCGCGACGTCGAGGCGGCGGCGCTGCCCGCCCGAGTACGTCTTGATCTTGCGGTCGGCGAAGTCGTCGAGCTGGAACGCGCGGATCGCCCCGGCGGCCAGCTCCTGCGCCACCGACTTGGACAGCCCGTGCATCCGGGCCTGGAGCACCAGGTCCCGCCGGGCGGTCGAGTCGTCGTAGGTGCCGCTGGCCTGCGCCACGAAGCCGATCCGCCGCCGCACCTGCGCGGGCGCGCGCAGCAGGTCGACCCCGGCGATGGTGGCCGCTCCCCCGCTGGGCCGGATCAGCGTGGCGAGCATCCGCAGCGTGGTGGACTTGCCCGCGCCGTTCGGGCCGAGGAATCCGACGATCTCGCCGCGCCGGACCGCGAAGTCGACGCCGCGTACCGCCTCGACAGTGGTGGCGCCGCGGCCACGTCCGACCCGGAAGGACTTGCGTAGGCCGGTGGCCTCGATCATCGAGCCTCCTCGTGCGGCGCGACGCCGGCGCGGGTGCGTCAGGTCAGGCTAGTTCGGCCCCGACGGTTGGACAACGGTCGATGCGTCAGTGTCGGGAGCCGTGCGTGCCAACACGGCGAGACGTGCCGCCGCCGCGCGGGCGCCGCCGGCCGCCGCGAACGACTCCCCCACCCGGCGCGCTCCCGCCCGGTACGCGGGTTCGTCGAGCACCGCGCTCAGCGCGGCGGTCAGCTCCGCCGGGGTCGCGGAGCCGAAGGAGACCTCCAGTCCGGCGCCGGCCCGGCGCACCTGCCGCGCCACCGCCGGATGGTCGTGCCGGATCGGCGCGACCACCACCGGCACACCGTGGGCCAGCGCCTCGGACACGGTGCCCAGCCCGCCGTGCGACACGAGGGCGTCGAGCCGGGGCATCAGCTCGAGCACCGGCACCCGGGGCGCGACGAGCACGTGCGGCGGCGGGTCGGGCACCAGTCCGGCGCCGGCGGTGAGGATCACCTGGACCCGGTCGGCGAGCGGCGCGGTCGCCGCCGTCATCCGCCGGTAGAAGTCGGCGGCGAGGTGCTCGGCCATCGTGCCGACCGTGACCAGCACGTGCCGGCGGCCGGGATCCCATGCCTCCCAGGCGAACGCGGGCGCGTTCGGCCGCCGTCCCAGCGCCGGCCCGGTGAGCACGCAGCCCGGCGGCAGCGGTGCCGGGCCGGTGAGCGCCGTCGTGGTCAGGCCGATCACGAGGTACGGCGAGAAGCGCAGGTCGATCGTCTCGTCCACGGGCAGGTCGGTCATCGCCCACACGCGACGGACCTGGGCGTCCACCCAGCCGGTGAACTCGGGCATCTCCTCGGTCGGCGGTGTCAGCTCCAGCATGCCGACGCAGAACGTCGCCCACGGCAGCCCGCGGCGGTGCGCGGCGAGCGCGCCGGCCAGCGCGTACTGGTCGGCCACCACCACGTCCGGCCGGTACCGCTCGACGGCGGCGTCGGCGGCGTCGCGGATGAACCGGTTCGCGGGCAGCACGTGCCCCTCCCAGAGGCTGCGCACCGAGGCCATCCCGGCCGCGTCGTCGGGGCGGTAGTAGCGCTTGCCGGTGGGGAACAGCGTGGCGTCCGGGCCGACCAGCGGGCGCAGATCGCTGCGCGGCCCGACCCAGGCCACCTCGTGCCCGGCCGCCTCCAGTTCCTGGGCGATGGCGACCGGCGCGTTCAGATGGGACTCCACCGGCAGGACGACGAACAGGAAGCGAGCCACGTCGATATGATCGCACGCGCGTTGACATCCATCGGCGTCACTGATCTGATCCGTGTCGTGACGGTTCGCGCATGACGGCCATCGAGGCCGTCTCGGTGTTCCTGCCGCAGCGCCGGGTGCCGGTCGAGAGCCTGGCCGCGCCACTGGGCCTGAGCGACATGCAGGTGCGCCTGTTCCGCCGCTTCCACGGCCTGACCGAGGTCCGCCGCGACCCCGGGCTGTCCCTGACCGACCTGCTGCTGCGCGCCGCGCACGGCCTCACCGCGCTGCACACGCTGCGGCGGCGGGTGCGGTTCGTGGTGTACGGGCGGGCCTTCCCGGTGGTCACCCCCTACCCGGTCAACCCGCTGCACGAGGTGTGCCGCACGCTCGGGCTGGGCCACGCGCTCGCGTTCACGCTCACCCAGCAGTCCTGCGCCAGCGCGCTCGCCGCGATCGACGTGGCCGGGTGGCTGCTCACGTCCGAACCGGACACGCCGGACGGCCCGCCGCTGGCGCTGGTGCTGACCGGCGAGAAGGCGTTCACCCGTGACGCCCAGTTCATCCCGGAGACGTCGGTGTTCAGCGAGGGCGCCTCGGCCTGCCTGCTCAGCGCCGGTGGCGGCCGGGACCGGCTGCTCGCGTACGCCTGCCACCAGCGGGGCGAGTTCGACGTGGCCGGCGGCGAGTCCCCGGCGCGGTTCCAGCGGGCGTACCGGCCGGCGCTGGCCGAGGTGATCGGCCGGGCGCTGGAGCAGTCCGGCACGACGCTGTCCGAGCTGCGGCTGGTGCTGCCGCACAACGTGAACCTGATGACCTGGAAGCGGCTGTGCCGGCTGATCGGGCTGCCGCTGGACCGGGTGCTGCTGGACAACGTCACCGAGACCGGGCACGTGTTCTGCGCCGACGCGTTCGTCAACTACCGCACCGCCCGGCAGCGCGACCTGCTCCGGCCCGGTGACCGCTATCTGGTCGCGGCGGTGGGCGCCGGGGACGGCGCGACGTTCGCCGCCATGGTCTTCGAGCACTGAGCGGCGGAGGCCACCATGGAGACCGGACTCCGCCTGCTGCGGGCCGCGCGGCGCACGTTCACCGGTCCGGCCGCGCTGCTCGGCGACCCCGTGCTGCGCGAGCGC
>NZ_JAGPXV010000642.1:0-3337 GCF_018070405.1 Micromonospora sp. D75 | reverse complement strand
GCTGCTGACCGACCCGGCCATGCGCGGCCACCACCGGCTGCACGCCGTCCGCGCCCACCTGCTGGAGCTGCACGGCGACCCGCAGGCCGCCGCCGAGCACTACCGGCTGGCCGCCCGGCTCACCGGCAGCCTGCCCGAACAGCGCTACCTCAACCGGCGGCTGGCGCGCCTGACCAGCGACTCCTGATCGCGGTCACCGCCACACCCCGGCCACCTCGTCGGCCACCGTGTCGGCCTGGGCGAACCCGGCCCGCGCCGACGCGGCCCGCCGCGCCGGATCCAGCACGTTACGGCCGATCGCGGTGCGTGCCGCCCGGTCCGGCGACACCACCGCCACCCGCGCGCCGGCCGCCCGCCGCGCCGTCACCTGCGCCGACAGCCGCGGCATCGGTCCGACCGCCGCACGGGTCGGCGCCAGCACCACCACCCGCTCGCACCCGGCCGCCAGGTCCGCGTTCACCGGCGACCGGACGCCGCCGTCGACGAAACGCCGGTCACCGATCGTCACCGGCGGCCAGACCCCCGGCACCGCGCAACTGGCCCCGACCGCGTCCACCAGCGACGCCCCGCTGTCCGCGTCGAACACCACGAATTCGCCGGAGGCCGCGTCGACGGCGGTGACCAGCAGCCGCGCCGCCGGCCAGTCCGACGACGGCAGCCGCGCCGCGATCACCGCCCGCCGCGACTGCTCCGACGGGGTACGCGCCGACAACGCCATCGCGCCGATACGCGCCCGGGCCCGCGCCGCGTCCCGGCCCCGCCCACCGGCCCACGCCCAGCGCAACAGCACCCCCGTCCCGAGGCGCGCCGGCACCTCCTCGCGGGGCGGCCGCAGTTGCGCCTCGTACAACTGCGTCACCGGCGTTCCCGAACGCACCTGCGCCCCGACCACCGACCCGGCCGACGTGCCCACCACCAGCTCCGCCTCGTCCAACCGCAGGCCGTGCCCGGCCAGCCCGGCCAGCAGACCCAGCTCCCAGGCCACCCCGGTGACCCCGCCGCCACCCAGCACTAACGCGCGCCCCATGTGACAGTCCTCTCCACCCCGGATGGTCCCGCCCACGGTAACGTCGCCCCCACCGCAAGGCAGGGGAGAATTGCATTGACCTCCGTCACCATCGTCACCGGGGGAGGACGCGGCATCGGCGCGGCCACCGCCCGGCGGCTCGCCGCCGAGGGCCACGACCTGGTCATCGGCTACCGCGCCGACCACACCGCCGCCGAATCCGTGGCCGCCGACGTGCGCGCGGCCGGCCGCCGCGCGGTCACCGTCGCCGCCGACACCACCGACCCGGACCAGGTACGCCGCATCTTCGACGCCGCCGACCGGCTCGGCCCGCTCACCGGCCTGGTCAACAACGCCGGCGTCACCAGCCCGATCGGCCCGTTCACCGACCTGCGCGTCGACGACCTGCGCGAGGTCGTCGACGTCAACCTCATCGGGTACGTGCTCTGCGCCCAGCAGGCGGCCCGGCGGCTCACCCGCGGCGGCGCCATCGTCAACGTCTCCTCCGTCGCCGCCACGCTCGGCTCACCCGGCGAGTACGTCCACTACGCCGCCGTCAAGGCCGCCACCGACACCCTCACCGTCGGGCTCGCCAAGGAACTCGCGCCGCACGGCATCCGCGTCAACGCCGTCGCCCCCGGCATCATCCGCACCACCATCCACGCCCGCTCCGGCGTGCCCGACCGCCCCGACTCCGCCGCCGGGCGGATCCCGATGGGCCGCGCCGGGGAACCCGAGGAGGTCGCCGGCGCGATCGCCCACCTGCTCGGCCCGGACGCCTCGTACACCACGGGCGCGGTCCTGCGCGTCGGCGGCGGGCTCTGACACGACGGCGGCCCGGGGTGTCCGCCCCGGGCCGCCGCCTCGCCTTCTGCGCTACTGGGTGAACAGCTTCGCCGCCGTGATCACCGTCTGCACCACCCCGTAGCCCAGCAGCACCGACACCACCAGCCACGACACCACCAGGCGGGTCCGCTGCCCGCCACCGCTGTGCTCGTTCACGATCCGCTCCTCTCCGTCGGCCCCTGCGCTGTCCCGTCCCGCCCCGACGCCGGCTCGTGGTAGCGCTCCGGCACCGGCCGCACCAGCAGGTTCGCCACCAGGCCGACGGCCAGCACGCCGACCATCGTGAACAGCGCCGGCCGGTACGCCGCCGCGGTCAACGTGCCCGGCTCGCCCTGCGCGTCGAGGAACCCGTTGACGATCAGCGGCCCGGCCACCCCGGCCGCCGACCACGCGGTCAGCAGCCGGCCGTGGATCGCGCCCACCTCGAACGTGCCGAACAGGTCCCGCAGGTACGCCGGAATGGTCGCGAACCCGCCGCCGTAGAACGACAGGATCACGGACGCCAGCAGCACGAACAACGCCGTCGAGGTCTGCCCCACCAGCGCCAGCAGCAGGTACAGCACCATGCCCACACCCAGGTACACCACGTAGATCGGCTTACGGCCGATCACATCCGACGTGGACGACCACACGAACCGGCCCGCCATGTTGAACAGCGACAGCACTCCCACGAACCCGCCGGCCGCCGCCACCGACACCGCCGAGGTCCCGTTGTCGCGGAAGAAGTCCTGGATCATCGGGCTGGCCTGCTCCAGGATGCCGATACCCGCCGTCACGTTGCAGAACAGCACCACCCACAGCAGCCAGAACGACCGCGTCTTCAGCGCGTTGGCCGCCGACACGTTCGCCGTGGTCACCAGCGGCTTCTCCGCCACCGTCGACGGGTCGAAACCGGCCGGCCGCCAGTGCGGCGCCGGCACCCGCACGTTGAACACCCCGAACATCATGATCACGAAGTAGCCGATGCCGAGCGTCACGAACAGCCACACCAGCGCCGAGCCCGACGCGGTGGAACCGCTGTCCGACGGGTCGTACCCGGCGTCGTAGAACGACAGCAGCTGCCGGGACAGGGGAGATGCCACCATCGCCCCGCCACCGAACCCCATGATCGCCAGCCCGGTCGCCAGCCCCGGCCGGTCCGGGAACCACTTGATCAACGTGGAGACGGGGGAGATGTACCCGATCCCCAGACCGATCCCGCCCAGCACCCCGTACCCCAGGTACAGCAGCCACAGCTGCCCGGTCGCGATGCCCAGCGCCCCGACCAGGAACCCCGCCGCCCAGAAACACGCCGACACGAACATGGCCTTACGCGGCCCGTTCGCCTCCACCCACGTACCGGCGACCGCGGCCGACAACCCCAGCATCACGATCGCGATGCTGAAGATCACCCCGATCGCCGTCTGACTTGTGTCGAAATGCGCGATCAGGGAGTTCTTGTACACGCTCGTCGCGTACACCTGCCCGATGCACAGATGGATCGCC
>NZ_JAGPXV010000641.1:0-3341 GCF_018070405.1 Micromonospora sp. D75 | reverse complement strand
CGACCGACCTGCTCGACCCCGAAGTGGTACGCGCCCGGCTGTCCGCCCTCGCCGAGGGGGTGGCCAGCGCGACGCGCCGTGCCCCGAACACCACACCACCCAACGGGAGAAGACCATGAATCCACCCGCTTCCACCGGGCTCGACTGGCTGCTGGCGAACTTCGCCGAGCAGGTGCCGGACGTCTCGCACGCGCTCGCGGTCTCCGAGGACGGGCTGCGGCTGGCGTCCTCGCCGGATCTCTCCCCGGACCAGGTCGACCAGCTCTCGGCGGTGATCAGCGGCTTGGCGAGCCTTACCGTGGGCGCGGCCCGGCTGATGTCCGCCGGCCGGGTACGCCAGCAGATCGTCGACATGGACGGCGGTGTGATGCTGGTGATGGCGGTCGGGGAACGGGCGCTGCTCGGCGTGCTGGCCGCGCCCGGCTGCGACCTGGGCCAGATCGGTTACGAGACGGCGACGCTGGTGCAGCGGGTGGCGGAGGCGCTGGAACCGGCGGTCCGCCGGTGAGCGGCCGCCCGGCGCGGCTGGCGGCGGCGCTGCTGGCGACGGTGCTGGTGGCCGGTTGCGGCGCCGAGGACACCACTGGGCAGGCGTGGCACGGCGGGCGGATCTTCCTGGCCACCGGCAACACCACAGGCGTCTACTACCAGCTCGGCGGCGGGTACGCCGATCTGATCACCCGGCACGTGCCCGGGTACGAGGCGCGCGCGGAGCCGACCGGCGCGTCGGTGGAGAACATCACCCGGGTGGCCGGCGGCGACATGGAGATCGCGTTCAGCCTGGCCGACACGGCGGCGGACGCGGTCGACGGCCGCGGGGCGTTCGACAAGCAACCGCAGCCGGTACGTGCGCTGGCCCGCGTCTACAGCAACTACACGCACGTGATCGTCCGCAGCGACGGCAAGATCAACAGCTTCGCCGATCTGCGCGGCAAGCGCGTCTCGACCGGTTCGCCGAAGTCCGGGACCGACATCATCGCCGGGCGTCTGCTCACCGCCGGCGGCATCGACCCGAACGCCGGCATCCAGCGGCTCAACCTGTCGTTGCCGGAGACGGTCAAGCGGATGCGGGCGAACACGCTGGACGCCATGTTCTTCTCCGGCGGCCTGCCCACGCCCGGCGTGAAGGACCTGCTCTCCTCCGCGCCCGGGAAGTTCCGGCTGCTGCCGCTGAACGACCTGATCGAGCCGTTGAGCGCCCGGTTCGGCGGCGTCTACACCACCGCCACGCTGCCGAAGGAGGTCTACGGCACGGCGGCGCCGACGCCCACCATCACGGTGGCGAACGTGATCCTGGTGGCGGCGGACATGCCGGAGCAACTCGCGTACGACCTGACCCGGGTGCTCTTCACCTGGCAGGGCGATCTGATCCAGGTGCACCCGGAGGCGGCGAACTTCAACCGGGCCAGCGCGGCCGCGACCGGCCCGATCCCGCTGCACCCGGGCGCGGCCCGGTTCTACCGCGACGGCGGCTGAGCGCGGCGCGGCCCCGCTACGGCGTCCAGTCGCGCCGCAGCAGACCGTAGAGCGCCATGTCGGCGAAGCCGTCGCCGTCGTACTCGCGGTCGCGCTGGGTGCCCTCGTGGACGAAGCCGCACCGCTCGGCGGTACGCCGCATCGCCGTGTTGCCGGCCAGCGTCTCGATCTCCAGGCGCCGCAGGTTGCGGTTGCGGAAGCCGTACCGGCAGAGCAGCCGGATCACCTCGGTGCCGTAGCCCTGGCCGCGCGCCTCGGGCAGCAGCGTGATGCCGAGGTGGGCGTACCCGTTGAAGGTGTTGATCCCCCACAGCACGCCGGTGCCGAGGAACGTGCCGTCGGCGACGGTCTCGGCCAGCAGTGACACCGGAGCGCCGGCTTCCGGCTGCTCGGCGGCGCGCTTCTCCAGCCGGGCCCGGACCTGCCCGACGTGGTGCGGCAGGAACGGCTCGTCGTCGGTGATCAGGTGCAGCTCCGGGTCGCTGTGCAGGCGGAACAGGTCCGGCGCGTCGTCGGGGGTGGGCGGGCGCAGACGGACGCGCTCGGTGGCGAACATGCCGCGACGCTAGCGGCGGCAGGGCAGGTCGACAACCGGATTTGGCCACCCTACGGACCGGTCGGTAGGGTGGCGGCATGACCCCGCTCGTGCTCGCCTCCGCCCTGACCAAGACCTACGGGACACGCGACGCCCTGCGCGCGCTCGACCTCGCCGTCGCGCCGGGCAGCCGGTTCGTCGTGCTCGGCCACAACGGCGCCGGCAAGTCCACGCTGCTGGAGATCATCGCCACCCTGCGCACCCCGACCTCGGGCTCGGTGCGCGTCGGCGGCTTCGACACCGTGACGCAGGCGCGGGACGCGCGTCGCCTGATCGGCCTGGCGCCGCAGTCGAACGCGCTGGACCCCCTCGCCACCCCGGCGGAGGTGCTCGACTTCCACGGCGTGGCGCTCGGGCTCGGCCGCCGGCAGCGGGCCCGCCGCACGCGGGAACTCGTCGACCTGTTCGGGCTGGGCGAGCACCGCTCGTCCCGGGTGGCCAAGCTCTCCGGCGGCACCCGCCGCAAGCTGGACCTGGCGGTGGCGCTCGTCGCCGAGCCCGCAGTGGTGATCCTGGACGAGCCGACCACCGGCCTGGACCCGCTCGCACGCATCGACTTCTGGACCGAGCTGACCCGCCTCAACCACAGCGGCACCTCGCTGCTCATCTCGACCCAGGACCTGCACGAGGCCGACGTGCTGGCCACGGAGATCGCCGTGCTACGGGACGGCCGGGTGGTCGCCCAGGGCCCACCGGCGTCGCTCAAGGGGCGCGTCGGCGCCCGAACGCTCACGCTCGACCTGTCCGACGCCGCCGCCGCGACCGCGCTCGTCGCCGCGTCCGAAGCCGGGTTCCGCGCCGACCCCGACCACCCGGACCGGGTACGCCTCAGCGTCCCCGACGACCCCCGCGCGCTGACCGCTGCCCTGCACGAAGCCGGCGCGATCGCCGCCGACATCACCCGGCTCCATCTCACCGAGCCCTCCCTCGACGACGTCTTCGTCGCCCTCGCCGCCCGCTGAGGCGCGCTGAGGCGCGCCCCCACCGCACCCCGAAAGGCCCGACACCGTGCTCCCGCTCGCGCTCACCCCGCCCCGCCGCTCTTCGGCCCCGGTCGTCCTCGCGGCGATCAGACGCTCGACCCGGGCCGTGCTCCGTACCCCGGCGCTGCTCGTGGCCCCGGTCGCCCAGTCCCTGTTCTTCCTGCTCGTCTACGCCGGGCAGCTCGACGCCGTGGGCAGCACCTATCTGGGCGGGACGAGCTTCATCGCGTTCCTGCTGCCGCTGATCCTGCTCACCGGCGTCGCCACCGGCGCGGGCGCGGCCGGCA
>NZ_JAGPXV010000640.1:0-3343 GCF_018070405.1 Micromonospora sp. D75 | reverse complement strand
AGCGGGTGGTGCCGCTCTACGTGCTCGACCCGGAGTTGCAGCAGCTCTCGCCGAACCGCACCCGGTTCCTGCACCAGAGCCTGGCCGACCTGCGCGAGGCGCTGCGCAAGCGCGGCGGCGACCTGGTGATCAGGCGCGGCGACCCGGTGGCCGAGACGGTGAAGCTGGCCCGGAAGGTGGGCGCCGAGGGCGTCGGGCTCTCCGCCGACGTCAGCCACTACGCCCGCCGCCGGGAACGCCGCCTGCGCGCCGAGTGCGACCGGCACCGCATGTTCCTGCGGCTGTTCCCCGGCCTGACGATCGTCGAGCCGGGCGCGCTGCGCCCGAGCGGCGGCGACCACTACCGCGTGTTCAGCCCCTACTTCCGCGCCTGGCAGGGCGTGCGCCTGCGGGACGAACTGGCCGCGCCGAAGCGGGTCCGGCTGCCCGACGGCGTCGACCCGGGCCGCCTGCCCGACCCGCCGAAGGGCGACAGCCCGGCCGCCGCCGTGGGCGGGGAGAACGCCGCCCGCCGCCGGCTCACCGCCTGGCTGCCCACCCTTCATCGGTACGACGACATCCACGACGACATGGCCGGCGACGAGACCTCCCGGCTCAGCCCGTACCTGCGCTTCGGCTGCGTCTCCCCGCTGGCGGTGGCGACCCGGGCCGGCGACCGCGACGGCCCGTTCGTCCGGCAGCTCTGCTGGCGCGACTTCTACCACCAGGTCGTCGCCGGATTCCCGGACCTGTCCACGGCCGCCTACCGGCGGGGCGCCCGGGAGGACTGGCGGTACGACGAGCACGCGCTCGACGCCTGGACCGAGGGACGGACCGGCATGCCGATCGTGGACGCCGGCATGCGTCAGATGCGCGCCGAGGGCTGGATGCACAACCGGGCCCGCCTGATCACCGCCGGCTACCTGACCAAGCACCTCGGGCTGGACTGGCGGCCCGGCCTGGAAGTCTTCTTCCGGTGGTTGCTCGACGGCGACCGGGTCAACAACTCCGGCAACTGGCAGTGGGTGGCCGGCACCGGCAACGACACCCGGCCGTACCGCGGCTTCAACCCGGTACGGCAGGCCGAGCGCTACGACCCCGACGGCGCGTACGTGCGGCGGTGGGTGCCGGAGCTGGAATCGGTGGCGGGCAAGGCGGTGCACCAGCCGTGGCGGCTGCCCGACGCTGTGCGTCGCACGCTCGACTACCCGCCGCCGCTGGAGGTGCCCGGCGCCGACCCGGTCTGGCTCCGCTGACGCCCTCCCCCTCGCCGCCCGCCGCCCGCGCACGAGCGCGAACGTCACACGAGCCCAACGTCGCTGGCGGCCCGCGCGGGCCGCAGCACGGCGCCCACGATTACTGCGGGTGACTGCACCTCTAGCCCGCGCCATCCACCTCCGGCCGACTTTGCTCTGCAGCCATATCCGCACCCGTTGCGGAACGTGACCGTGCGGGCCTCTCGCGGATTTCGGACCTAGCGGAAATCCGCTGCTCAACTCGGTGCTGCGCCAATGGGTGCAGAGCAAAGTCGGAAAAGGGGAAGCCAGCGCGACTGCCGGCCGAATGCGCTGCGTGACGACGCGCCGGAATCACAGAACGTGACTGACCGTCAGAGGCAGGAGTGCAGCGCCTCGACCAGCTCCTCCACCCGATCGTGGTCGGCCAGCCGGGCGGTCGCGTACGCGAAGGTGTAGCCCCGCTCCGGGTCGGCCCAGGCGCTGCTGCCGCCGATCCCGCCCATGCCCCAGCTGCCGTCCGGCTCCCACTGCATGCCGAGCGTCCAGTCCACCGGCCGGTCCAGCAGCAGGTCCGGCCCGGAATACTGCACCCGCGTCGCCTCGGCGACCAGCTCCGGGCTGAACAGGCGTACCCCGTCCAGGGCGCCGCCGGCGAGCAGGCCCCCGTACAGCCGGGCGAGCCCGGCGGCGGTGGCGTGCAGGTTCACCGCCGGGATCTCGGCGGCCCGCCAGAGGTCGCTGTTCACCATCGCGACGTCGCGCCCGCCGGGCGGGTTGTCCAGCGCCCGCGCCCGCAACGAACCCGGCTCGCCGCGCATCGCGTCCGGCCAGGCCGGATCGGCGTACGACAGGTCGGCGCACCGCCGCCGGTCGGCCTCACCCAGCCCGAAGGCCAGGTCCAGGCGCCACGGACCGGCGATCTCCTCGGCCAGGAACCGGCCCACCGGCCGCCCGTCCACCCGGCGGACCAACTCGCCCACCAGGTGCCCGTACGTCCAGGCGTGCTCGCCCGCGACGGCGCCCGGGTCCCACTCCGGCTCGGCCGCCGCCAGGTCGGCGCAGAGCAGGCCCCAGTCGGCGATGGCCGCGGCGGGGCGGGGCACCGGGAAGGCGGGCAGCCCGGCGGTGTGGGCGAGGACCTGCCGGACGGTCGCCGGGGTGCGGAACTCCGGCCAGTACGCCGACACCGGCGTGTCCAGGTCGACCCGGCCCCGGTCGACGAGCAGCAGCAGACAGAGCGCCACCACCGGCTTGCCGGTCGAGTAGACGTCCACGAGCGTGTCCGGACGCCACGCGCGGTCCGCCCCTGCCATCGGTGCGACCGCACTGGGCGGGACCGCCGCCGCCGTGCCGCCCATCAGCTCGATCACCGGTACGCCGTCGTGCCACACCGCGAGCGACGCGCCGGTCTCCCGGCCGGTGACGAACAGGTCGTGGAAGCAGTCCCGGACCGGGGTGAAGCGCGTGTGCATGCGGCCACGGTAGGCGGTCGCGTTCGTGACGAGCGCGGGAATTCGGGGCCGGTGCGGTGGCCGGTGTCCCGAAGGTACGGAATGCTTGCGGAATGGCGGAGCCGGAACAGGTTGACGTAGTAGTGGTCGGGCTCGGCGTCGGCGGCGAGGAGGTGGCCGGACGGCTCGCCGAGGCCGGCCTCACAGTGGTCGGCATCGAACGGGACCTGGTCGGCGGCGAGTGCCCCTACTGGGGGTGCGTGCCGAGCAAGATGATGATCCGGGCGGCGAACGCGCTGGCCGAGGCGCACCGGGTCAACGAGTTGGCCGGGTCCGCCCAGGTGCGGCCGGACTGGGCGCCGGTGGCGAAGCGGATCCGCGCCGAGGCCACCGACACCTGGGACGACAAGGTGGCGGTGGACCGCTTCACCGGCAAGGGCGGCCGGTTCGTCCGGGGCAGCGGGCGGCTCGACGGCCCGAACCGGGTACGCGTCGGCGACCAGGTGTTCCAGGCCCGGTACGGCGTGGTCCTCGGCACCGGCACCCGGCCCTCGGTCCCGCCGATCGACGGGCTGGCCGACACGCCGTACTGGACGAATCACCAGGCCATCGAGGTGGAGGAGCTGCCCGCGTCGCTGCTGGTGCTCGGCGGCGGCGCGATCGGGCTGGAACTCG
>NZ_JAGPXV010000064.1:0-15414 GCF_018070405.1 Micromonospora sp. D75 | reverse complement strand
ACCGCGTCCACCCGCAGCCCGTCGATGTGGAACTCGTCCAGCCAGTACAGCGCGTTGGCGACGAGGAAGTTGCGGACCTCGTTGCGGCCGAAGTCGAAGACGTACGTGCCCCAGTCGGGGTGCTCGCCGCGACGCGGGTCGGGGTGCTCGTACAGCGGGGTGCCGTCGAAGCGCGCGAGCGCCCACTCGTCCTTGGGGACGTGCGCCGGCACCCAGTCCAGGAGCACGCCGATGCCGGCGGCGTGCAGCCGGTCCACCAGGTGGCGGAAGTCGTCCGGGTCGCCGAACCGGGCGGTCGGCGCGTAGTAGCCGGTGACCTGGTAACCCCACGAGCCGCCGAACGGGTGCTCCATCACCGGCAGGAACTCCACGTGGGTGAAGCCCATCTCCAGCACGTACGCGGTGAGCTGCTCGGCCAGCTCCCGGTAGCCCAGGCCGGGCCGCCACGAGCCCAGGTGCACCTCGTACACGCTCATCGGCTCCTGGTGCGGCGCCTGCCGCGACCGGCGCGCGAGCCAGTCCGCGTCGCCCCACTCGTACCGTGACTCGTGCACCACCGACGCGGTGGCCGGCGGCACCTCGGTGCGCGCGGCCATCGGGTCGGCCTTGTCCCGCCACCTGCCGTCGGCGCCCAGGATGCGGTACTTGTAGCGGGTGCCCACCGGCAGGCCGGGCACGAAGATCTCCCACACGCCGCTGGACCCGAGCGACCGCATCGGCCAGCCGTCGTCCGGCGCCCAGCCGGTGACGTCGCCGATCAGCCGCACCGCGCGGGCGTTCGGCGCCCAGACGGTGAACGCGACGCCCTCGTCGAAGACCCGGGCGCCGAGCGCCGCCCAGAGCCGCTCGTGCCGGCCCTCGCCGATCAGGTGCAGGTCGAGGTCGCCGAGCGTGGGCGGATAACGGTACGGGTCGTCGTGCGTCGTGCCGTCCACCTCGACCCGGTAGTCGAGCACCTCGCCGGGGAGCACCGCCTCGAAGACACCGGCGTCGTGCACCCGCTTCATCGGGTGCGCCTCGCCGTCGACGAGCAGCGTCACCTCGCCGGCGCCCCGGCGCAGCGTCCGGATCGTGGTGCTCCCGCCGGCCGGGTGCGCGCCGAGCACGGCGTGCGGGTCGTGTACCTCGCCGGTGATCAGCTGGTCCATCGGGCGTCGTCCTTGTCGGCCGGTGCGGTCGGGGCGGTGCCGCCGGAGAGGTCGGCGGGTACGTCTTCGACTGTCAGGTCTGGTGCGGCCGGCTGCTCCGGTTCGGCGGGGGCCGGTGCGGCCGGGCGGCGCACGGTGAGCACGTGCGCCGGTTGCAGGTACGGGTCGAGGCGTACCGCGTTGCGCTGCCCCCAGTCGTACTCGGCGCCGGTCAGCTCGTCGCGCACGGTGAACCGCTCGTGCCAGTCCAGCCCGAGCGCCGGCATGTCGAGCGTGGTGTTGCCCCACTGCACCTCGCGGGAGTCGAACGAGCAGACCACGATCACCGTGTTGCCGGTCTGGAGGTCGTGCTTCGACCAGCACAGCAGCGCCGGGTTGTCGATGTCGTGGAACCGCAGGTTGCGCAGCTGGTGCAGGGCGGGGTTGTCCCGGCGTACCCGGTTCAGCGTGGTGATGAACGGCGCCAGCGACCGGCCCTGCGCCAGCGCGGCGTCCCAGTCCCGGGGCCGCAGCTCGTACTTCTCGTTGTCCAGGTACTCCTCGGCGCCCGGCCGGGCCACGTGCTCGAACAGCTCGAACCCGGCGTACATGCCCCACGAGGGGGACAGCAGCGCGGCCAGCACCGCCCGGATCTTGAACATCGGCGGGCCGCCGTGCTGCAACGACGAGTGCAGGATGTCCGGCGTGTTCGGCCAGAAGTTCGGCCGCATCCAGTCGACCGAGGCGACCAGCTCCTCGCAGTACTCCCGCATCTCGGCCGCCGTCGTGCGCCAGGTGAAATAGGTGTACGACTGGGTGAAACCGATCTTGCCGAGCCCGTGCATGATCGCCGGCCGGGTGAACGCCTCGGCCAGGAACAGCACGTCCGGGTCGACCTTCTTGACCTCGGCGATCAGCCAGTGCCAGAAGTCGAACGGCTTGGTGTGCGGGTTGTCCACCCGGAAGATCCGGATGCCCTCGCCGACCCAGTGCAGCACCACCCGCAGCACCTCGGCCCGGATGCCCTCGGGGTCGTTGTCGAAGTTCAGCGGATAGATGTCCTGGTATTTCTTGGGTGGGTTCTCCGCGTACGCGATGCTGCCGTCGGCGCGGGTGGTGAACCACTCCGGGTGCTCGGTGACCCACGGGTGATCCGGGGCGCACTGCAACGCCAGGTCCATCGCCACCTCGAGACCCTGCTCGGCGGCGGCCGCGACGAAGTCGCGGAAGTCTTCAGGCGTACCCAGGTCGGGGTGGATGGCGTCGTGGCCGCCCTCGGCCGCGCCGATCGCCCACGGCGAGCCCACGTCGTCCGGCCCGGCGGTGAGCGCGTTGTTGCGGCCCTTGCGGTTGACCCGGCCGATCGGGTGGATCGGCGGCAGGTAGAGCACGTCGAAACCCATCGCCGCGACACCCGGCAGCCGCTCCATGGCGGTGGCGAACGTGCCGGAACGGGCGGGCGCGTCGACGGTGGCCGGGACCGCGCCCTCGGAGCGGGGGAAGAACTCGTACCAGGCGGAGAAGAGCGCCCGGGGCCGGTCCACCCAGAGCGTGCGCTCCTCGCCGGTGGTGACCAGCTCACGGACCGGGTGCTCCCAGAGCAGGTCGGCCAGGTCCAGCGCCGCGCTCACCCGCCGCGGCAGGTCCAGGCCGTCGTCGGCCAGGGCCCGCGCGGCTTCGCGTACGCGATCCCGGTCGGCCTTCGGCACCAGCTCCAGCGCGGCGGTCAGCACGCGTACGCCCTCGGCCAGGTCGTTCGCCAGCTCGGCCGCGCCCTGGCCGGCGGCGAGCTTCTTGGTGACCGCGTTCTGCCAGGTGAGGTACGGATCTTGGAACGCCTCCACGGCGAAGCGCCACAGGCCCACCGCGTCCGGGCGGATGGTGGCGTGCCAGCGGTCCTGGCCGGGTTCGCCCGGGCGCATCCGGGTGAACGGGCGGGCCGCGCCGTCCGGGCCGAGCCAGACCACGTTGCACCCGAGCGCGTCGTGGCCCTCGCGGTAGGCCCGCGCCGACACCGGCACGACCTCGCCGACCACCGCCTTGGCCGGGTAGCGACCGCAGGAGACGACGGGGGAGACGTCTTCGATCGGGAACCGTCCAGTCACCCGCTCAACCTACTGCGCGAGATCCTCTCGCGCTCGGCGACTTCACCTGAGCCCTCAACCCGCTCACGAGGGCGTCGAGTTCGTGCCGGTGAGGCACCCGTGCCGTTCCACCGAACGAGCGTGGGCTGCGGTGAGTGGAACGCTATGGGTGTCAAAAGGGCGCTGAGGCACCCATGGCGTTCCACCGAACGGGTGGCGGACTTCCGGCGGCCGGCCCCGTGCCACGAACGGCCTCTTTCCGCGCCTCGGGCACAGGGTCGGCGGGCTGCGGGCGCTCTGGCCCGCCGACGGCGACGTTCAGGTCGACCGCTGGGCGACGAAGACGAACTCCCGGCCGGCGCGGTCGGGCGCGTCCCGCACGTTGAGCACCCGGTAGCCGGCGGCCGCCAGGCTCGCCTCGACCTCGTCCCGGTCGCGGAACCGCAGCGTCGAGTCCGACGTGACGACGGCGCCGTCGGCCGGGAACCGGTACGTGAACCGGAAGGACACGAACGGCAGGTCCACAGCGGTGACCTCGAGACGTCGTTCCACCGGCCCGACGCCCGGCACGTCCCGGGTCACCGGCGCGGTGTCCGCCGCCCACTCCTCCCACGCGCGGCGCTCGGGACGCCGCGTCTCGAACACGAGATGCCCGCCGGGCCGCAGCGCCGCGTGGACGCCCCGCAGGGTGCGCGCCCAGTCGTCGTCGGCGCAGAACACCTGCGCCACGTTGCCGGTCATCACGGCCAGGTCGGCGCGCAGCGGTGGCAGCGTCGTGGCGTCGCCGTGCACCCAGTGCACGCGGCCTTCGCGGTCCTTCGACCGGGCGACGGCGAGGGACGCCCTGGCCGGGTCGACCCCCACGACGGTACGGCCGTGCCGGGCGAGCAGCAGGACCAGGTTCCCGGTGCCGCAGCCGAGGTCGAGCACCACGCGCGCGTCCAGCTCGTCGGCGATCGCGAGGTACGCGTCCAGGTCGTCCCGGTCGCCGTCGAACGCGTCGTAGACCGGCGCGAGCCGAGGATGGGCGAAGATCGCATCCGGCATCCGGGGACTGTATCCGCCGCCGACCGCGAGGGGCGGGCTGTTGAGAAGGGGCCCTTCCTCTACCGCAGGCGTTAAGAAGGTGCCCTTCCTTACCCGCCCACCGAGCGGTAGACCTCGAGCGTCTGGCGGGCGATCGCGTCCCAGGAGAAGTGCTCCACGGCCCGCCGCCGCCCCGCCGCCCCGAACGCGGCGATCCGCTCCGGGTCGGCCAGCAGCTCGTTCATGCGCGCGGCCAGGTCGGCCACGAAACGCTCCGGGTCCAGCGGCGTGCCGGAGCCGTCACCGGCCTGCTCGATCGGCACCAGCAGCCCGGTCTCGCCGTCTGCCACCACCTCCGGGATGCCGCCCGTGGCGGTCGCCACCACCGCCGTCTCGCAGGCCATCGCCTCCAGGTTGACGATGCCCATCGGCTCGTACACGGACGGGCAGACGAAGATCGTGGCGTGCGTGAGCACCTGGATCACCTCGTGCTTGGGCAGCATCGCCGCCACCCAGACGACCCCCGACCGCTTCGCGCGCAGCTCGGCGGCCAGCTCCTCGACCTCCGCGCCGATCTCCGGCGTGTCAGGTGCGCCGGCCAGCAGCACCAGCTGGACGTCGGCGGGCAGCTCGCGGGCGGCGCGCAGCAGGTACGGCAGGCCCTTCTGCTTGGTGATCCGCCCGACGTAGACCACGCTGGGCCGGGACGGGTCAATGCCGAGCCGGTCGAGCACGTCGGTGTTCCGGTCCGGGGCGTACTGCGCGGTGTCGATGCCGTTGTAGACCACGCGGACCCGGTCCGGGTTAACCGCCGGGTACGCGGTGAGCACGTCGCGGCGCATGCCCGCGCTCACCGCGATGATCGCGTCGGCGGCCTCGAACGCGGTCCGCTCACACCAGGAGGAGAGCGCGTACCCGCCGCCGAGCTGCTCGGCCTTCCACGGGCGCAGCGGCTCCAGACTGTGCGCGGTGACCACGTGCGGCACCCCGTGCAGCAGCTTCGCGGTGTGCCCGGCCAGGTTCGCGTACCAGGTGTGGCTGTGCACCACGTCGGTGCCGGCCGTGCCGGCGGCCATCTCCAGGTCGACGCCCATGACCCGCAGCGCGGCGTTCGCGCCGGCCAACGCGGCCGGCTCCGCGTACGCGGTGACGCCGGGCTCGTCGCGCGGCGCGCCGAAGCAGTGCACCCGCACGTCGGCGAGCCGGCGCAGCTCGCGGGCGAGGTATTCCACGTGCACGCCGGCGCCGCCGTACACCTCCGGCGGGTACTCGCGGGTGAGCAGGTCGACGCGCATCGGTGCCATGCCCGCACCCTAGTGCAGAGCGGCGTGTCGCACGCGGTGCGCAAGTGTGGGCGTCCGAGTGGTGAAGTCGGTTCCGGGTCGTTAGCGTCTGAGCATGGCTGCCAAGGTGCTCGCGATCGTCCTGGCCGGCGGGGAGGGCAAGCGCCTGATGCCCCTGACGACCGACCGGGCGAAGCCCGCCGTCCCCTTCGGCGGGATGTACCGCATGGTCGACTTCGTCCTGTCCAACCTGGCGAACGCCGGCTTCCTCAAGATCGTCGTGCTGACCCAGTACAAGTCGCACTCGCTGGACCGGCACATCACCAAGACCTGGCGGATGTCGACGCTGCTCGGCAACTACGTCACGCCGGTGCCGGCGCAGCAGCGCCGCGGCCCGTGGTGGTTCGCCGGCTCGGCCGACGCGATCTACCAGAGCTTCAACCTGATCAACGACGAGCAGCCCGACTACGTGATCGTCTTCGGCGCCGACCACATCTACCGGATGGACCCCCGGCAGATGGTCGACGACCACATCGCCTCCGGCGCCGGGGTGACGGTCGCCGGCATCCGGCAGCCGCTGTCGATGGCCGACCAGTTCGGCGTGATCGAGGTCGGCGAGGACGGCAAGCGCATCCGCGCGTTCCGGGAGAAGCCCACCGACGCGGTGGGGCTGCCCGACGCGCCGGACCAGATCTACGCCTCGATGGGCAACTACGTGTTCACCACGAAGGCGCTGTGCGAGGCGGTCGAGCGCGACGCGGCGGACAAGACCAGCAAGCACGACATGGGCGGCAGCATCATCCCGATGCTGGTCGAGCGCGGCGAGGCGAACGTCTACGACTTCAAGGACAACGAGGTGCCGGGCAGCACCGACCGCGACCGCGGCTACTGGCGGGACGTGGGGACGCTCGACTCGTTCTACGACGCGCACATGGATCTGATCAACGTGCACCCGGTGTTCAACCTCTACAACTTCGAGTGGCCGATCTACACCGAGCAGCCGCCGTACCCGCCGGCCAAGTTCGTGCACGCCTGGGGCGAGCGGGTCGGCCGCGCGGTCAGCTCGATGGTGTCGCCCGGCTCGGTGATCTCCGGCTCGCTGGTGGAGAACTCGATCGTGTCGCCGAAGGTGAAGGTCCACTCCTGGGCGCACGTCGACGGCGCCGTGCTGATGGAGGGCGTCCAGATCGGCCGCCACGCGGTCGTCCGGCGCGCGATCCTGGACAAGAACGTCCACGTCCCGGAGGGCGCCGAGATCGGCGTCGACCTGGAGAAGGACCGCCAGCGCTACACCGTGTCCGACAACGGCATCGTCGTGATCGGCAAGGGCCAGCGCGTCGAGCCCTGAGCAGCACCACCGCAACCCGAGGAGGATCCCGCAGTGGCCCACCCCCGTGCCGGCCAGCCCGCGCAGCCCGACGATCTGGTCGACGTGCCCCGGCTGGTCACCGCCTACTACGCCGAGCACCCGGACCCGGACGACCCGGCGCAGCAGGTCTCCTTCGGCACCTCCGGGCACCGCGGGTCCAGCCTGCGCCACGCGTTCAACTCCGACCACATCGTCGCCGTCACCCAGGCGCTCTGCGACTACCGGCGCGAGCAGGGCCTCGACGGGCCGCTGTTCCTCGGCCGGGACACCCACGCGCTCTCCGCGCCGGCCGAGGCCGACGCGCTGGAGGTGCTCGCCGCCAACGGCGTCACCGTGCTGCGCGACAGCCGCGACGGCTACACCCCGACGCCCGCCGTCTCGCACGCCATCCTCACCCACAACCGGGGCCGCACCAGCGGCCTCGCCGACGGCATCGTGATCACCCCGTCGCACAACCCGCCGTCCGACGGCGGCTTCAAGTACAACCCCACGCACGGCGGGCCCGCCGACACCGACGCCACGAAGTGGATCCAGGACCGCGCGAACGCGATCCTCGCCGCCGGGCTCAAGGAGGTGAGACGCATCCCGTACGCGCGGGCGCGCGCCGCCGACACCACCGGGGGGTACGACTTCCTCGCCCGGTACGTCGACGACCTGCCCGCCGCGCTGGACATCGACGCGATCCGCGACGCCGGAGTGCGTATCGGCGCGGACCCGATGGGCGGGGCGAGCGTGGCGTACTGGGGGGAGATCGCCGACCGGCACCGCCTCGACCTGACGGTGATCAACCCGCTGGTGGACCCGACGTGGCGGTTCATGACGCTCGACGGCGACGGCAAGATCCGGATGGACTGCTCGTCGCCGAACGCGATGGCCTCGCTGATCGCCGCCCGGGACGACTACGCGGTCTCCACCGGCAACGACGCCGACGCCGACCGGCACGGCATCGTCACGCCCGACGGCGGCCTGATGAACCCCAACCACTACCTGGCCGTCGCGATCGGCCACCTGTTCCGTACCCGGGAGCAGTGGGGCCCGGCCGCGGCGGTGGGCAAGACGCTCGTCTCCTCCTCGATGATCGACCGGGTCGCGGCCGACCTCGGCCGCCCGCTGCTGGAGGTCCCGGTCGGGTTCAAGTGGTTCGTGCCCGGCCTGCTCGACGGCGCCGTCGGCTTCGGCGGCGAGGAGAGCGCCGGCGCGTCGTTCCTGCGCCGCGACGGCGGCACCTGGACCACCGACAAGGACGGCATCCTGCTCTGCCTGCTCGCCGCCGAGATCATCGCCACCACCGGGCGTACGCCCAGCGAGCACTGGGCCGAGCTGGCCGACCGCTTCGGCGCGCCCGCGTACGCCCGCATCGACGCCCCGGCCGGGCGCGAGGAGAAGGCGGTCCTGGCGAAGCTGTCGCCGGAGCAGGTCACCGCGACCGAGCTGGCCGGTGAGCCGATCACCGCGATCCTCACCACCGCACCCGGCAACGGTGCCGCGATCGGCGGCCTCAAGGTGACCACCGAGTCGGGCTGGTTCGCCGCCCGCCCGTCCGGCACCGAGGACGTCTACAAGATCTACGCCGAGTCGTTCCAGGGCCCGGAGCACCTGGCCCGGATCCAGGAGGAGGCCAAGGCGCTCGTCGACGGGGTGCTCGGGGCGTCCTGACGGTCACCGGGGCGGGGGCAGCTCCCGGCGGTTGAGCTGCTCCCGCAACCCGTCCGGCAACAGCTCGCGCAGCTGGTCCGGCAGCAGCGGCAGGTCCAGCAGGCTCAACTTGAGCTGGTTGCGCTCCTGGTAGCGGCGCGGGTCGAGGCGGACCACCCGGCCGGCGTCCTTGACGTACCGGATGTGCACCGAGCCCTCGGTCGCCGCCTGCCGGATCAGCAGCCCGTCCATCTCCACCGCCACCGGCGCCGAGTCCGCGCGCAGCTCCAGGTGCACCGTCTCGTGCGCGGAGAGCAGCACCGAGCGGGAGATCCCGGCCATCGGCGCGGACGGCGTCACCACCATCGCCTCCGTGGCCGGTGAGATCAACGGGCCGCCGGCGGCGTAGCTGTACGCGGTCGAGCCGGTCGGCGTGCTCACCACCAGCGCGTCGCAGCGGTAGTAGCCGTACCGCTGGCCGTCCACCGCCAGCGTGGCCGTGACGAACCCGGCGCCGGGCTGCCGGACCAGGGCGATGTCGTTGAACGCCACCACGTCGTCACCGCAGACGTCGCAGGCCAGGCAGGCGTGCGACTCGACTGTGAAGTCGTGCTCCACCAGCCGCTCCAGCGCCCGGGGCAGGTCCGGCGGCTCCACCTCGACCAGGAAGCCGACCCGGCCCAGGTGGACGCCGAGCACCGGCTTCGGGTCGCGTACGGCCATCCGCAGCGCGCCCAGCATGGTGCCGTCGCCGCCGATGCTGATCAGCGCGGCGCAGCGGTCGGCCAGCTCGTCCGCGGCGACCGCCTCCACCGCGGCCGGCACGCGCGTACGGTCCTCGGCGCGTACGGCGAGGGTGATCCGGTGCCGGGCCGCCCAGTCCACGATGATCCGCACCACCTCGGAGACGTCCCGGGTGGGGTGCAGCACCAGCCCCAGCACATCTCCCGCCACCGGTACAGCTCATCACACGGACGGTGGGCGTGGTGGGCGTACAAGCACCCGGTCGAGACCGGATCGCCGTCGCCGTCGCGACGCGGCGTGACCTGCCGGGGGAGCGGTCGTTGAGCCTGTGTGCCGCCGTGGTGGGGCGAGCGGAGCGTGCGCGCTCCCACGGGACGACTCCAGAAAATGAACGGATTCCGCAAGTCATGATGTTGCTTCTCGTCGCGGTGGTTCTGCTGGCCGTCCTGCACTACGTCGTCGCGGTTCGCACGTACGGTCTGCTCACCCCGGACGGGCTCTTCGTCGTCTCGCAGCTGCTGATGGCCCTCGGGACGGTGCAACTGGTTGATCCGGACTCCACCACCGAGACCTTCTACGGCCGGCTCGTGCTCGGCGCGGTGGCGGTGTACCTCCTGGTGAGCATGGTGACGTTCATGTGCCTGCGGGCCGGCCGACGTTCGGTACCGCGCAAGGTGGGCGACCGCGCGCCCTACACGTTCCGTCTGGTGCGCCCGACGGCCAGCGTGCTGATCGTGACGGCGCTGTCGATGGCCGCCACCGCGGCGTACTTCGCCGCCGTGGGCTACAGCGCCTTCGTCGTGGGCCTGCGGGGAGTGCTCACCGGTCAGACGGAGAACGTCAGCACGCTCCGGCTCCAGTCGTACGCGGGAGAGAACTACTTCTTCCCCGGGTACGCGAACCAGTTCCGTAACGTCCTGCTGCCCTCGCTGGCCGTGGTCCTCGCGGTGTGGTTCTTCAACCGGCGGGGCCTGGCGGGCCGGGTCTTCGCGCTCTTCCCGCTCGGCTTGGCGACACTGGCGCTCATCGGCACCGGCCAGCGCGGAGCGTTCTTCCTGTTCCTGCTGACCCTTGTCGTCTACTCGTTCCTCGCGGTCGGGCGCGCGATGTCCCGGTGGGTGCTGCTCGTCCCGGTGCTCGGCGCACCGGTGGTCTTCGTCGCGACGCAGGTGCTGGGTCGCAGCGGCGACGGGGACGGGCATCCGGTCACGGCCGCCGCGCGGGAGCTGTACCGGCGTTTCATGGAGGACAACCAGCTCTCCGGGCTCGCCGCCTTCAACTACACGTCGCAGCTACCTGTCCGCCACGGCGGCGAATGGCTCCGCTCGCTGTCCGGCATCCTGCCCGGCGACCGGGGCAGCAGCCTGGCCAACGAGGTGTTCGCGACGCTCTACGGCTCGACGGTCGGCACGTCGCCACCATCGCTGTGGGGATCCATCCACCACAACTTCGGCACTGTCGGCGTACTGGTGGGCGCGGCGGCCCTCGCCCTGCTGCTGCAGAAGATCACCTTCAACGGACTGCGCCGGCCCAGCTACAACTCCCTGGAACTGATGGGGTACGCCGGCATGACCGTCGTCCTGGGGACCTGGGCTGTCGGTGGTCCGGAGACGCTCCTCAACACCGGGCTCGTCGCCTACCTGGCGCTCTGGTACTGGGGCGGCCGGATCAAGCCGGAGCAGACGGCGCTGTCGGCGCGGGCGCGGCGGGCCGCGTCCGCAGCGCCGGTCGCCCCGGGCCACGAGCCGGTCAGGTGGCAACCGGGACGACCGGTGGCCGGGCCGGAGAGACGCACACCGGTCGGGGCGGAACGATAGCGCGTGCGCGCCGAACAGCCTCGGCGGGCAGGACGCCCCGGCGTCTCCCGGTCGCGTCTGACCGGAGCGCGTCGCGGCGTACTGAGCATCGCCTCGGGCACCGTCGGCGGGCAGGTGCTCCTGCTCGCCGCGGCGCCGGTTCTGGCGCGCCTCTACACGCCGGCGGACTTCGGCGTCTTCACCGTGATCGCAACGCTGGTCGCCACCGTCGGCGCGGTCGCGGCACTGCGCCTGGAGATGGCCGTCCCACTGCCCGCTGAGGACCGGGACGCCGACGCGCTGGTGGCGCTGGGGCTCGTCTGCGCCCTGGTGACCGGCACGTTCGGCACGCTGGCGGTGGCGCTGGCCGGTCGGCCGATCGCCGACGTCTACGATCAGCCCGCCCTGCGCGTCTGGCTCTGGCTGGTCCCGTGGGCGGCGGCCGCGATGGGCTGCCTCCTGGTGCTCAACCAGCTCGCCGTCCGCCACCGCCGTTACGCCGCGATCGGGCGGCGCAACTTCCTTCAGGCCGTCGCCACGCTCGCCGCGCAGGTGCTCTTCGGCGCGGCCGGCGTACGAGCGGGCGGGCTCTCCCTCGGCCTCGCGGCCGGGCAGGTGACCGGTGCGCTGATGCTGGTGCCCGGCGCTCGCCTGCGTGATCCCGCGACACGTGCCGGGTTCCATCCCCGGCGGCTGTGGCGGACCATGCGGCGCTACCGCCGGTTCCCGCTCGTGCTCGCGCCGTCCGGGCTGGTCAACGTGCTGGGAAACCAGCTTCCGGTCCTGCTCATCGCGTTCTGGTACGGCGGCACCGTGGCCGGATGGCTCGGGCTCACCCAGCGGGTCCTGGCGGCGCCGGTGGCCCTGGCGGGCACCGCTGTCGCCCAGGTCTACCTCGGCGAACTCGCCCGGCTGGCACGGGAGGCGCCGCAGCAGGCCCGGGCGATGTTCCTCCGGGCGAGCCGGCAACTGATCATGATCGCGGTTTCGGCGGCGGTCGTCGCGCTCCTGGCGGCGCCCGCGATCTTCCGGTTGGTGTTCGGCGCCCAGTGGGCGAGCAGTGGCGCCTACGCGCAGGCTCTGGCCGTCGGCGTGGCCGCGCAGTTGGTCGCGTCCCCGCTGTCGCAGACGCTGGTCGTGTTCGGCCGGCAGAATCTGCAACTCGCCTGGGACATCGGCCGGGTCGTGGTCGTCGTCGGCGCGGTCGCGGGCACCTGGCTGCTCGGCGGGTCGGCTCTCGCCGCCGTCTGGGCGTTCGGGATCGCCGCCGCCGTGTCCTACACCGCCTGCTGGCTGCTCTCGCTGACGACGGTACGGGCGCACGCGCGCGTCGCGGACCGGCCGGACGCGGGCGCGACGACGCCGAGGCGGGCCCGGGAGCCGGTGTGAACCGCCCACATGACGACAAAAGGTCGGCATCACCGCGTACGCCTCAGGTCGTTGAACACGGGGAGAAACAGTGACCTTTGAGAGGCGAGCCCGAGTTGCATCCGCGACCCCGCGTTCTGATCATCGCGTACGTCTTCCCGCCGTCGGAATCGGTCGGCGCCCGCCGGCCCGGTGAGCTGGCGCGCTTCGCCGCCGCCCAGGGGTGGGACGTCCGCGTCCTGACGGCGACGCCGCCCAGCGCCGGATCATCCGGCGTGCCCGAGAGCGACGTTCTCCGGGTGGCGCCGGTGCCCGACTCGACCCGGGTCGTGTCCTCGGTACGCCGGGCGGAGGCCCAGGCCAGGGTGGGCCGGCGGCCTGCGTTGACCGTCCTGGGGACGCTGGGACGCGAGGTGCTGATCCCGGACGCCTGCGTGAACTGGGTCGTGCCCGCCGTGCGCGCATTCCTGCGCGACCGGGGGGACTGGCGACCCGACGTCGTGATGGTCACCGGCCCGCCGGCGTCGGCGTATCTTGTCGCCGCTGCCATCGCCCGCCGCCTGAAGGTGCCGTGGGTGGCGGACTACCGTGACCTGTGGACGGTCGGCAACGACTACTGGCCGTACGGCCGGACCCGGATACGGCGGAAGCTCGACCACTGGATGGAACGGCGCCTGCTCCGGTCCGCCGCCGCATGCGTCACGATCTCCGAGCCGCTGGCCTACATCATGCGCTCGACGTTCGGGATCGGCACGACTGTGGTCATGAACGGCATCGACCCGCGCCCACCAGGCCCGGTGGGCGGGCCGGCCGAGCAACCAACCACCGTGGACGCGTACGGATCGCCGCCCCTGACGCTGACGCACACCGGGCGGCTCAACCCCGGGAAGCGAGATCCCTCGCCACTGCTGGACGCGGTGGCGCTCCTCGGCCCCGAGGCCCGGCGTGTCCATGTCGTCTTCGCGGGTGAGGACAACGGGGTGGCGCAGGCCGCCACCGAGCGCGCCGGCGTCTCGGACTCGGTGACCAACCTGGGTGAGGTGTCGGCGGAGAAGTCGTGGCGGGTGCAGGCGGAGGCCGACGTCCTGGTGCTGGTGATGTGGAACGACCCGCGCGACGCCGGCACGGTGCCGGGGAAGTTCTTCGACTACCTGCGTGCCCGGCGTCCCATCCTCATGATCGGGCACCCGACCGGAATCGTGGCGGACATCCTGCGCTCCCGTGACGCCGGCGTCGTCCTCAGCGACCCGGCGCGCATCGCCGAGCAGTTGCGGATCTGGCTGGCCGAGAAGGACCGGAACGGACGCCTCGCCGAGATTCCGCCGTCCGCGCTCGACGGGCTGTACCGGGACGACCAGTTGGCGCGCTACCTGGACCTTCTCTCCGACGTTGCGGGCGCACGTCGGGCTCGTACCTGATCGGACCGTGGGCGCCGCGCCGCCGGGCGGCGCCCACGGCTCAGGCCGTCGCGCCCGTCCCCGTCACGCCCGCCGGCAGTTGCCAGCGGGACCGGGCGGCACGCAACTCGGCGACCATTTGCGGCCAGGAGGGCGGCCGGTAGCCGGCCGCGGCGGCGAACGCCTCGGCCGACAGCGACCGGTCGCAGACGAAGCCGTCGTAGGGGACGATGTCGCCCGTCCACCGGTATTCGGACGCCACCAACCGAAGCAGGTCGTACTTGGTGATCGGCGCCGCCGCGACGTGGTAGAGCCCCGCGAGATCGGTACGCGGAAGCACCACGGTGCGCAGGACGCGGGCGAGTTCCACGGTGGTCACGCCGCTGTACACGGCCTTGGTGTAGCCACGCACCGTGCCCACCTGACTGAGGAACCAGTCGACCAGGGAACGGCTCGACGCGAGCTCGTGACCGATGATCGAGGTCCGGAGCGTCAGCGCGTGCGGGCCGCCGACCTCGCCCAGCAGCTTCGACCGCCCGTACAGGTCGGGTGGGTCGGGCAGGTCGGTCTCCACGTAGTTGCCGCGGTCACCCGAGAAGACGCAGTCCGTGCTGACGTGGACGAGACGCGCGCCCGCCGTCTGGCACAGGCGGGCCAGCAGATGGGGGAACAGCGCGTTGAGCCGTACCGTACCGACGGCGTCCTGCACCTCCGGACGCTGTTTGACGACTCCCACGCAGTTGACCACCACGTTCGGCCGTACGCGCTGGAGCAGCGAGTCGACGCCGTCGACGTCGTCCGCGTCCACGCCCGTCTCCACCCGGGCGGCGAGCCCGGGCGGCAGCAGGCCGGTCAGGTCGACGGTCCGGCAGGCGCCGTGCACGGCGATGCCGGGATCCCGGTCGAACTCCCGCAGGAGGGTGTGCCCCAGCATCCCGGTGACACCGAGAACGAGTACGCGTGTCATGGCTTCCTCCTCCGGCCGCGGCCGTCGCCGCGCCGCCGGACGGCGTCGGTCAGCAGATCGGCGAGCACCTGCGCGTTGATCTCTTCACTCATGTGGGCCAGATAGTGGCGCCGGGCGGCGTGGCCCATGTCGCGCAGCCGGTCTGGTGGGGTGGAGCGGGCCTGCCGGATCACCGCCGCCAGCGCGGCGGGATCGCCGGGAGGCGCCGCGAACCCCGCCTCGGCGCCGGTCACGATTCGGGCGGCGTCACCGGGAGCGCACACCAGAGCCGGCTGGCCGCTCGCCAGGATCGCCTGCACCTTCCCCGGGAGGGTGATGTGGAACAGCGGCTCGTCGGCGAGCGAGATCAACTGCAACTGGGCGGCCGCCATGGCGGCCGCGATCCGCTCCGGCGCGATCTGGTCGGCGAAGTGCACCGTGGCGAGCCCGCCGGCCTTGACCCGTTCCCGCAGCGACTCCCGTTCCACTCCGCCACCCACGAGTACGAGGTGTACGTCGGGCAGGTCCCGCAGATGCTCCATCGCCGTGACCGCCACGTCGAGGCGCTGCGCGGCGCCGAGGTTGCCGGCGTACATGACGACGAAGTCGTCCCGGCCGAGGCCGAGCCGGGCCCGGAAC
>NZ_JAGPXV010000639.1:0-3348 GCF_018070405.1 Micromonospora sp. D75 | reverse complement strand
CCCGGCTGTCGATTCCGCCGTGGTTCGCAGGAGCGCCGGGCGGGCAATGTGTGGCCGAGCCGCCCTAGGGTGGGGCGAGCAGACGTATCCTGTGCCCCCTGCGACGTGGTGGGGCCGACTTTGCCGGAGGTGCGCTTGAGCCGCTTCGAGCGGATGCGCGGACGGCTCCGCCGCGCGTACGAGTCGGGCCGGGAGGCCGCCCGGACCCGCCGGGCCGACCCGGAAGCGGCGCCGGGGGAGGCAGGAGTGGCCTCGCCCGCGTCACCGGGACCGTCGGCGTCGCCGGAGGCGACTGTGGTGGGCGTCGAGCCGCCGGCCGCGATGCACTCGTCGACTGTGAGCCGGGACGACACCGAGGTGCCGCACGCGCTGCGGATCACCGCCGCGTGGTGCTGGCGGCTGATCGTGATCGGCATCGTGACCTGGGCGCTCATCAAGATCATCGGCACCATCAGCATCGTGATCATCCCGCTGACCGTCGCGCTGCTGCTCTCCGCGCTGCTCGCCCCGGCGGTCGGCTGGCTGCTCCGGGCCCGCCTGCCCCGCTCCCTGGCCACCGGTGTGGTACTCGTCGGCGGCCTGGCCGCCGTGGTCGGCACGCTGACGCTGGTGGTCAACGAGTTCATCAAGGGCGTACCGGAGCTGAGCGAGAAGTCCTCGCAGGGCATCCGGCAGATCCAGGACTGGTTCAAGACCGGCCCGCTGCACCTGTCCGACAGCCAGCTCGACCGCTACATCAACGAGGCGCAGAACTGGATCAACGGCAACACCGAGCGGTTCACCAGCGGCGCGCTCAGCACCGCCGCCACGCTGGCCGAGGTGCTCACCGGCACCGTGCTCGTGCTGTTCGCCACGTTCTTCTTCCTGCGTGACGGCAACTCCATCTGGCGGTTCCTGGTCCGGCTGCTGCCGGTCGCGGCCCGCTGGAAGGTCGACGACGCCGGTCGCGCGTCCTGGGCGACGCTCGGCGCGTACGTGCGGGCCACCGTGCTCGTGGCCTTCATCGACGCGGTCGGCATCGGCATCTTCCTGGTGCTGTTCGACATCCCGTTCGCGTTCCCGCTGGCCGCGCTGGTCTTCCTGGGCGCGTTCATCCCGATCGTCGGCGCGTTCCTGTCCGGCGTGGTCGCAGTGCTGGTCGCGCTCGTCGACAGCGGCCCGGTGACCGCGCTGATCATCCTCGGCGTGGTGGTCGGGGTGCAGCAGGTCGAGGGCCACGTGCTCCAGCCGCTGATCATGGGCCGGGCGGTGGCCATCCACCCGCTCGCCGTGATCATCGGCATCGCCGCGGGCGTGGTGCTGGCCGGCATCGCCGGCGCGCTGGTCGCGGTGCCGCTGATCGCCGTGCTCAACACCGCGGTCCGGCGGCTCGCCGCGCGTACCGTGCCGGACACCCCACCGGACGCGGTGGTGGTCGCCTCCCAGGCGCCCTGACCCGCACGATCCCCTGACGCCCGTGTCGCCCCGCCCGGGGAGGCGCGGGCGTCAGCTCTTGGCGAGCCGTTCCAGCGCGCCCCGGGCCACCTCGGGCCGGGTGGTGTACCAGAACGGCGGCAGCGAACGGCGCAAGAACGGGCCGTACCCGCGCGCCGTCTCCAGCCGCGAGTCGAGCACCGCCACCACGCCCCGGTCGCCGGTGGCCCGGATCAGCCGGCCGACGCCCTGGGCCAGCCGGACCGCCGCGATCGGCACGCTCACCGCCGCGAAACCCGAGCCGCCACCGGCGTCCACCGCCGCCGCGCGCGCCGCGGCGAGCGGCTCGTCCGGCCGGGGGAACGGCAACCTGTCGATCACCACGAGCTGGCAGGCGTCGCCCGGCACGTCCACCCCCTGCCAGAGCGACATCACCCCGAACAGGCAGCTCTCCCGCACCTCGCGGAACCGGCGCACCAGCAGCGGCAGCGCCTCCTCGCCCTGCAGCAGCACGGGCAGGTCGGTCCGCGCGCGGACCAGCTCCGCCGCCTGCTGCGCGGCCCGTCGCGACGAGAAGAGCCCGAGGGTACGACCACCGAGCGCCTCGACCAGCGCCAGCAGCTCCTCACCGGCCGGCCCGGGCAGCCCGGAGACGCTGGGGCGGGGCAGGTGCGCGGCCACGTACAGGATGCCCTGCCGGGCGTAGTCGAACGGCGAGCCGACGTCCAGCGAACTCCAGCCCGGCCCCTCGGTGGCCGGCACGGTGCCGATCGACGCCCGGCTGCCCTCGGCGGCGGCCACCGGCGGCGTGACCGGGGTGCGGCCCGCGGCGGCAGCGGTGGCGATCGCGGCGGCGGCCGGGGACGGCGGGGCGGGCGGCGGCGCGTCCAGCCCCAGCGCCCGGGCCACCGTGTCGAAGCGACCGCCCAGCGCCAGCGTCGCCGAGGTGGCGACGACCGTGCGCTCGTCGTACAGGTGGGTGGCGAGCGTGCCCGCGACCGACAGCGGCGCGACCACGAGTGCCCGGCGGCTGCCGTTGTCCGGCTTCTCGACCCAGGCGACGTCGTGGTCGGCCTCCTCCAGCAGCCGCTGGGCGGTGGTGGACAGTTCGTCCAGCACCGCCTTGGCCTGCTGCTTGCGTACCGGGTCGGGGTCGTCGGACTTCACGTCGCCGATCGCCTCCAGCGCGGCCCGGGTCGCCGAGTCCAGCAGCGTGCACGCCTCGCGCAGCGCGGGCGGCAGACCGGCGGTGAGCCGCCCGGCCGGCGCCTCGGCCAGCCCCACGGCGAGCGCGTCACCGGCCTCGGTGAGCCGCTCGGCCAGGTCCGGGCGCAGCAGCGGCCGGGCCCGGCGGGTGGACCTGTCGATCAGCTCCGGCACCAGCTCGGCCTGGGCCGCCGAGGAGACCCGGTCGGCCAGCTCGTGCGCCTCGTCCACCACCAGCAGCTTGTGCGGCGGCACGATGTGCCGACCGGCGAGCATGTCGACGGCGAGCAGGCTGTGGTTGGTCACCACGATGTCCGCCTCGCGGGCGCGCGCCCGGGACGCCTCCGCGAAGCACTCCTGGCCGAACGGGCAGCGGCTCGCGCCCACGCACTCGCGCGCCGGCATGGAGACGGTGCGCCACACCTGGTCGTCCACGCCCGGATCCAGCTCGTCCCGGTCGCCGGTGGCGGTCTCCTCGGCCCAGTCACGCAGCCGCTGCACCTGCTTGCCCAGGCGGCCCGCCTCGCCGAGCCACTTGGTGCCGCCGTTGCCGGGGCGCGGCGCGTCGAAGAGCGCGTCGTCCGGCTCGTCCTCGACCGAGCTGTCCAACCTCGCCAGGCACAGATAGTGGTGGCGACCCTTCAGCACGGCGAACGTGGGGCGCCGGCCCAGCACCGGCTCGACCGCGTCGGCCAGCCGGGGCAGGTCGTGCTCGACCAGCTGGGACTG
>NZ_JAGPXV010000638.1:0-3379 GCF_018070405.1 Micromonospora sp. D75 | reverse complement strand
CCCCCCCCCCCCGGGGGGGGGGGGGCGGGGTGGGGGTGCCACCGGGCCCCCCCCCACCGCGTCGTTACGGCCGGGATCGCGGCGAAACGTCGGCATTGACGACTGGTGAACGACGGCTATCCCGGACGGCGGTGGTGCCCCGATCATTGCCCGCAGATAGATATGAGTCATTCTCACCTCCGGGCAGGACGCCCGGGCGCGGAGGCCGAGACGCCGTCAGCCGGGCGTACCGAACGGCCCTACTCCGCGTCCCCCGGAGGATCGCCATGCCATTACCCGCCATCCGTGCCCGCCTCGCGGCGCTCACCACCGCCGCCCTCACCGCGAGCGTCCTGACGGTCATCGCGCCGTCACCGGCGCTCGCCGCCACCACGTTCACCCCCGACGACTACTGCCTCGGCCAGTGCGCCGACATCCTGCCGCCCGGGCAGAACGGCAACGCCACGCTCGTGGCGATCCTCGCCCACCAGACGCTCGGCACCCGGCCCGCGCACTCCAGCGACCAGCTCGACGAGTACGCCAACCTGGTCTACAACTACGCCGGGCTGACCGACGAGCAGATCGCCCACTTCTACAACGACGCCTCGTTCGGCGTCCCCGACGCGCAGGTCGAGAGCAGGATCTCGCCACGCTCGGACGTCACCATCGTGCGGGACAAGGCCACCGGCGTCCCGCACGTCACCGGCACCACCCGCGGCGGCACCATGTTCGGCGCCGGGTACGCCGGGGCCCAGGACCGGCTCTGGGTGATGGACCTGCTGCGGCACGTCGGCCGCGGCAACGTCAGCTCGTTCGCCGGTGGCGCCCCCGGCAACCGCGAGCTGGAGCAGAGCGTCTGGGCCAACTCGCCCTACACCGAGGCGGACCTCCAGGCCCAGGTGGACGCGCTGCGCCTCAAGGGCACCCGGGGCCAGCAGCTCTACACCGACGTGGCCGACTACATCGCCGGCATCAACGCCTACATCGACAAGTCGATCGCCGACGACAACTACCCCGGCGAGTACGTGCTCACCGGCGCCGGGAAGCCCAAGCACTTCACCATGACCGACCTGATCGCCACCGCCGGCGTCATCGGCGGGCTGTTCGGCGGAGGCGGCGGCAGCGAGGTCCGGTCCGCGCTGGTCCGGGTGGCCGCCCGCGCCAAGTACGGCCCGACCGAGGGCGACCGGGTCTGGGCGGCGTTCCGCTCGCAGAACGACCCGGAGACCGTGCTGACGCTGCACGACGGGCAGAGCTTCCCGTACGGCGCGACACCGCCCGGCGCCACCAGCGCGGTGCTGCCGGACGCGGGCACCGTGGTCGCCGAGCCGCTCGCGTACGACGCCACCGGCGGGGCCGCTGCCCGCACCGGCAGCAGCGCCGCCACCAAGGACCTGCTCGGCGGCCTGTCCACCCTGCGCACGCACGGCATGTCAAACGCGGTGGTGGTCTCCGGCCGGCACACCACCACCGGCAACCCGGTGGCCGTGTTCGGCCCGCAGACCGGCTACTTCGCCCCGCAGCTGCTCATGCTCCAGGAACTGCAGGGGCCGGGGATCAGCGCGCGCGGCGCCGCGTTCGCCGGGCTGAACCTCTACGTGCTGCTCGGCCGCGGGCAGGACTACGCGTGGAGCGCCACCTCCGCCTCCCAGGACCTGACCGACACGTACGCGGTGCCGCTGTGCACCACCGACGGCACCGCGCCGACGCTGCGCTCCAACCGCTACCTCTACCGCGGTCAGTGCGTGGCCATGGAGGTGCTGGAGAAGCGCAACTCGTGGTCGCCGACGCTCGCCGACTCCACCCCGGCCGGCGCGTACACGCTGCGCGCGCTGCGCACCAAGTACGGGCTGGTCGCCTACCGGGGCATGGTGAACGGGCAGCCGACCGCGTTCACGAAGCTGCGCTCCACCTACCGGCACGAGGCCGACTCGGCGATCGGCTTCCAGGCGTTCAACGACCCGGCGGCGATGGGCAGCGCGGCGGCGTTCCAGGCGTCCGCCGCGAACGTCGGGTACGCGTTCAACTGGTTCTACGTCAACTCGACCGAGGCGGCGTACTACAACTCCGGCGCGAACCCGGTCCGCCCGGCCACGCTCGACCCGAACC
Source organism: Micromonospora sp. D75 (assembly GCF_018070405.1). Lineage (NCBI taxonomy): Bacteria > Bacillati > Actinomycetota > Actinomycetes > Micromonosporales > Micromonosporaceae > Micromonospora > Micromonospora sp. D75. The sequence goes on along the minus strand of NZ_JAGPXV010000638.1, from coordinate 1,291 downwards.
TGCCGGCCAAGGCCGAGCCGGCGTACGAGTGGGTCGGCTGGAACCCGGACACCAACGACGCCACCTACGCACCGGCGTCGGCCCACCCGCAGTCGGTGAACCAGGACTACTACGTCAGCTGGAACAACAAGCAGGCGCGGGACTTCGGCGCAGCCGACGGCAACTTCAGCTACGGCGCGGTGCACCGCGGTCAACTGCTCGACGGCCCGGTGAAGGCCGCCATCGCCCAGCGCAAGCTCAGCCGCGCCGACGTCGTCCGGATCACCGCCGAGGCGGGAGTCACCGACCTGCGTGGCCAGCAGGTCCTCGGCGAACTGCTGCGGGTGCTGGACAGCACGCCGGTCACCGACCCGGCGCTCGCCGCCGCGGTGACCAAGCTGCGGGCCTGGCAGCAGGCCGGGTCCCGCCGGGTGGAGACGTCACCGGGCTCGAAGGTCTACCAGCACGCCGACGCCATCCGGATCTTCGACGCCTGGTGGCCGCTGCTGGCGGCGGCGCAGTTCCGGCCCGGCCTCGGCCCCGACCTGTACGGCGCGCTGGTCGACGCGCTGCAGGTCAACGAGTCGCCCTCGGGCGGGCAGAACGCGGCGCGCGACGGCAGCGTGAGCTGGGCGTCGCAGGGCCAGGCACACAAGGGCTCGGCGTTCCAGTACGGCTGGTGGGGCTACGTCGACAAGGACCTGCGCGCGGTGCTCGGCGACCCGGTGGCCGGCGGGCTCGGGCGCACGTACTGCGGCAACGGCAACCTGGGCGCGTGCCGGCAGGCGCTGCTGGACACGCTCGGCCAGGCCACCGCCGCCCCGGCGGCCACCGTCTACCCGGGTGACTCGTCCTGCGGTGCCGGGGACCAGTGGTGCGCCGACGCGATCGCCCAGTCCGGGCTCGGCGGCATCACCCACCCGTTGATCGGCTGGCAGAACCGGCCCACGTACCAGCAGGTCGTGTCGTTCCCGGCGCGCCGGGGCGACACGGTGACCAACCTGGCGCAGGGCCGTACCGCCACCGCGTCCAGCACGCAGTTCCTGACCAGCAACACCCCGGCCAAGGCGGTCGACGGCAGCCTCGGCACCCGGTGGGCCAGCAGCTACAACGACAACCAGTGGCTGCGGGTGGACCTCGGCTCGGCCCGGACGATCAGCCGGGCGGTGCTGCGGTGGGAGGCCGCGTACGCCACCGGCTACCGGATCGAGGTCTCCGCTGACGGCAACTCCTGGCAGCCGGTGTTCAGCACCACCACCGGCAACGGCGGCGTCGACAACGTGACGTTCGCCCCGGTCAGCGCCCGTTACGT
>NZ_JAGPXV010000637.1:0-3401 GCF_018070405.1 Micromonospora sp. D75 | reverse complement strand
GGACACCCGGGTGGGCCCGGCTGCTGCCGGGCCCGCCCCGGGCCGGGCCCGGCCGTTCTGGACCACCCGCCGCCGGGACCAGCTCACCGGATACCTGTTCATCACCCCGCAGTTGCTCGGCAGCGTGGTCTTCGTGATCCTGCCGCTGGTCCTCGTGGTCTGGTACAGCCTGCACGAGTGGAACGTGCTGGCCGGCAGCTTCGACTACATCGGCACCGACAACTACGCCGCGCTGGCCGACGACCCCAACCTGGGCCCGGTGCTGCGGTCGACCGGCCTGTTCTCGGTCGGCCTGGTCGTGTTCAACCTCGGCCTGGCGTTGCTGCTGGCCGTCCTGCTCAACCAGAAGCTGCGCGGGACCATCGTGTTCCGCACCCTGTTCTTCTCCCCCGTGGTGGTCTCGCTCGTCGCGTGGACCATCGTCTGGGGCTTCCTGCTGCAGGACAACGGCGGCATCAACGGCCTGCTCGACACGATCGGCGTCGACGGCCCCAACTGGCTGCGCGGCGAGGGCACGGCGATGCTGTCGGTGATCGTCGTGCAGGTGTTCAAGAACGTCGGCCTGAACATGGTGCTGTTCCTGGCCGCCCTGCAGGGCGTGCCGGCCGAGCTGTACGAGGCCGCCGAGGTCGACGGCGCGAGCCGGCTGCGCCAGTTCTGGCGGATCACCGTGCCGCTGATCAGCCCGACGATCATGCTCACGTCGATCATCACGGTGGTCGGCTCGCTGCAGGTGTTCGCGCAGATCGCGGTGCTGACCCAGGGTGGACCCGGCACCTCGACCACGGTGCTCGTCTACTACCTCTACCAGCAGGCCTTCCAGTTCCATCACTTCGGCTACGGCGCCACGCTGTCGATCCTGCTGTTCGTCATCGTGCTCGCGCTGACGGTGCTGCAGTGGCAGATGCGCAAGAGGTGGGTCTTCCATGAATCGTGACCTGTCCCGGCGGACCAAGCTGGTGCTCTACGGGGTGCTGATGGTCCTGGCCGTCCCGTTCGTGTTCCCCACCTGGTGGATGGTCACCTCGTCGCTGAAGCCGGTGGCGGACATCTTCTCCTTCCCGCCGCAGCTGCTGCCGACCGATCCGCGGCTGGACGCGTACCAGCGGGTGTTCGAGCTGCAGCCGTTCGGGCAGCAGTACCTGAACAGCCTCTACATCGCGCTGCTGGTCACCGTCGGCACGCTCGCCGTGGCGTCGCTGGCCGGGTACGCGTTCGCGCGGATCCGGTTCCGGGGACAGAACGTGCTGTTCCTGGTCGTCCTCGCGGGCCTGCTCATCCCGAGCGAGGTGACGATCGTGCCGCTGTTCCAGATGTTCTTCAAGCTCGACCTGATCGACACCCACTGGCCGCTGATCCTGGTGCCGATCTTCGGGGCGCCGAGCGTGCTGGCCACGTTCATCATGCGGCAGTTCTTCATCAGCCTTCCCGGTGAGCTGGAGGAGGCGGCCCGGGTCGACGGGCTGGGACGCTTCGCCACGTTCTGGAAGATCGCGCTGCCGCTGTCCCGGCCCGCGCTCGGCGCGGTGGCCATCTTCACGTTCCTGCACAGCTGGAACCTGTACCTGGAACCGATCGTGTTCCTCTCCTCGCCGGACAAGTTCACCCTGCCGCAGGCGCTCACCCAGTTCGTCGACGCGTACGGCGGTCCGATGTGGGACGTCCAGCTCGCGGCGGCGTCGATGACCGCGCTGCCGGTGCTGGCGGTGTTCGTCATCGCGCAGAAGCAGTTCGTCGAGGGCCTCGCGCACACCGGTCTGAAGGGATGACCGAGCCGGTCGTCGGGATCGACATCGGCGGCACCAAGACCGCCGCCGCCCTCGTCGGTCCCGGTGCGCGGGTGCTCGACCGCCGCGAGGCGCCCACCCCCGCGCGCGGCGGGCCGGCCGCGGTGCTGGACACCGCCGCCGGCCTGGCCGCGGACCTGCTCGCCGCCGCCGGCCCCGGACCGGTCGGGGTGGGCACCGCGGGCACCGTCGACCCGGCGACCGGCGCCATCCGGTACGCCACCGACAGCCTGCCCGGGTGGGCCGGCACCCCGGTGGCCGACGAGCTGGCCGCGCGGCTGGGCCGGCCGGTGCGCGTCACCAACGACGTCGCCGCGGCGGCGCTGGGCGAGTGCTGGGCCGGAGCCGGACGGGGCCGGGGGCACGTGCTGCTGGCCGCCGTCGGCACCGGGCTGGGCGGCGCGATCGTCAACGACGGGCGGGTCGAGGGCGGCGCCCGGGGCGCGGCCGGACAGCTCGGGCACCTGCCGGCACCGGGCGCGCACCGGCTGCGCTGCGGCTGCGGCCGGTACGGGCACCTGGAGGCGATCGCCTCCGGCACCGGCCTGGCCGCCGCGTACGCGCTCACCGGCGGTGACCCGGTCACCGGCTGGGAGGTGGCGCGGCGCGCGGCGGCCGGTGACGCGACCGCCCGGCAGGTCGTCGAGCGGGCCGGCGCCGCGCTCGGCGCGGCCCTGGCCGGGCTGGTCGCCCTGCTCGACCCGGATGCGGTGGTGGTCGCCGGCGGCGCCGCCGCCACGCTGCTTCCCGCCGCCACGGCCGCCTACCGGGCGGAGCTACCCGGCGGCTGGGCGCACGTGCCGCTGCTTCCGGCGGCGCTGGGCGCCGACGCGGTGGTGGTCGGCGCCGCCCGGCTCGCCACCGCACCGATCCACCACGACGGAGGAACAAGCACGTGAGTGTCCTGGACGAACTCGCCGGCGGGCTGGTCGTGTCCTGCCAGCCCCTGCCCGACGACCCGGACGACCCGATGCGCGACCCGTACGTCCAGGCCCGCGTGGCGGCCGCAGTGGTGCGTGGCGGCGCGGTGGCGGTCCGGGTCAACGGCCCCGACGACGTGCGGGCCGTACGCGCCGCCGTCGACGTGCCGGTGATCGGGTTGTACAAGCACGGCACGCAGGGCGTGTTCATCACCCCGACCGCCGGGCACGCCCTCGAAGCGGCGCGGGCCGGGTCGCACGTCGTCGCGGTGGACGCCACCGACCGTCCCCGGCCCGACGGCCGGACCTTCGCCGACACCGTCCGCGCGGTCCACGAACAGAGCGACGCGTTGGTCCTGGCCGACGTCGCCACGGTGGCCGAGGGCGTCGCCGCCGTCGAGGCCGGCGCGGACGCGGTCGCCACCACGCTGTCCGGCTACACGCCGGCCGGCCCACCGATCGACGGGCCCGACCTCGGGCTCGTGGCGCGACTCGCCGCGCTGCTGCCCGTGCCGGTGATCGCCGAAGGGCGCTACCGGACCACGGAGCAGATCAGCCGGGCCTTCGAGGCGGGCGCCCACGCGGTGGTGATGGGCAACGCCGTCACCTCACCGCTGTGGATCACCCGCCGGCTGGTACCGGCCACCCCCCGGGCGGCGAGCGCGCCGGAGAAAAGGGAGCATCGATGAAGAGA
>NZ_JAGPXV010000636.1:0-3407 GCF_018070405.1 Micromonospora sp. D75 | reverse complement strand
GTTGCACCGCGTGATGCTCTACCGCGATGGAGGCACGCTCCCCTTCCCCGGCCCCGTACCGGTCCTGCCCCGGCACGTCCGCCAGCAGCATCCGCCCCTCCCCGTCGGCGGCGAGCACCGTCGGCCCGTTGACCAAGGAGTTCGGGTCACCGGGGAACGCCAGGACCGTGGGCTCGTGGCGGGCGAAGGGCGGTAGCTGCTTCAGCCACGTAGGGCCCGCGTCGGTGTCCAGGCACCAGATGGCGGAGAGGTTCCAGGTGCGCTGCTGCGCCACCGCCGTCACCCGACGGCCGAGCCGGCGCAGCTCACCCGCCGCCCAGGCGACGCTGCGCGCCGGGCCGCCGGCCTGCGCCCACGGCTGGCGCAGCGGGTGCGGCGCGAGGTCCACGGCAACCGGTTCCAGGGGTACGGCGGGAGCGTCGGCGGTCTGCGCCAGGTAGCGGACGTGGCCGCCGGGCGGCGCGGGACGGTCGGCGTCGAGCAGCCGCAGCACGGCGACTTCCAGACCGTGACGACGACGAACCTCGGCCACGATCGAGGCGACCTCCTGCCACCACGGCTCCGGTACGTCGAACGACGGCAGCGCGCCGAGCGGACGGCCAGCGGCGTCGAGCAGGATCAGCGTGACGGTGCGGGACACGGCCGGACGGTAGCCGGACGCCCCGACGGGAGGCGAGCGGATTCAGCGCCAGACGGTGCGGCGCAACCCCTGGTGCCCGGCGCACACGTCGCGCTGGCCACCCGTGCGGCTGATCGAGCCGTCGCGGCACTGCACCAGCCAGCCGCGATCAGACCAGAACCCGGGTACGCACTCGAACCAGTCGCACACCCCGGCGGCCGGCCTGCGGATTCGCTGGCCGCCGCAGAAGTCGTACCCGAAGGGGTTCGCCGGGGCGCCGCAGCGGCGCTCGACCGGCGGCTGGGGCGTGCCGCGCGGCGGCGCGGGACGGGCGCGCGACGGCTCGGGGCTGGTCGTGGGCCGGACCTGGACGGCGGGCGCGACCTGCGGTGGCGCGGGAGTGCCGGTGGCCGCCGGGGTGGCCGCGACGGCGCGCTCCGAGCCGGCCCGGGTCGGCGGGTTGGACTCGAAGAGCATCGCCGGGACGACGAGCGCGAGCGCCGCGCCGACGGCCACCGTGCGCCGGCCGCCGGGCACCAGCGCGGAGACCCGGGCCTGGGCGGGGGTGAGCACGGGCGGGCGCTGGGGGCGCTCCGCCGCGTGTTCCTCGATCAGCTCGTCCAGCTCGGCCACGACCGCGGCGCGCTGCTCGATCGCGTCGGCGAACGCGAGCGTGAGCGTGAACCGGAAGTCGGCCACCGCGCCGGTGGGCAGCAGCAACCCGGAGGTACGTCGCCGGTCCAGCACCTGGATCAGGGTGACCGGCGCGCCGGGGTCGTGGGACAGGCCGGTCATCCGGCCGTACGCCCAGTCGCGCCGGCCTCGCCCGCCGAGCAGCACCAGCCGGCGGTTGGTGAGCACGGCGAGCCCGGCGTCGACCACCTTGACGCCCTCGGGGCGGCGCGGGCGCAGCACGGGCGGGTCGGGGTCGACCGTCAGCTCGGGGGCGGGCAGCACGGCGGTGTGCCGGACCTCCACCAGTTGCGCGGCCGGGAGCGTCCAGAAGACCACCTCGCCGGGGGCCAGCTCCATCGGCAGGCCGACGCCCGCCTGGGCCGAGCCGTGGAAGGACACCGCGAGCGTACGCAGGCGGCGCAGCTCGTCGTCGCGGCGTCGCCACGCCTCGTCGGCCGCGCGGAAGGCCCGCTGCCGCCGTTCGTTCTGCCGGTGCGCCCACCGGTACCGCCATGTGGAACCCGTCGAATCAGTCTTCGTCACGCCGACTCCTCCGCCGCGCGAGCCCACCAATCGGGGTGTCATTCATGTCAACGATCCGGCAGGGGTACGAAGACACGCGAAAGTCGCCAATTAGACCGATCGGCTGATTGACCGACACTATCGACGGAAACTCCCCCGCGCTTCCCGGCGGCGCTGCTTCGTCATGCGCGCGCGGGAGCACGTCGGTAACGTCAGCCGCACAGCGGGGCGTACCGCGGCCCCCGGGCGGCGAGGAGGTGCACCGGTGGGCGACCCGGCCGTCGTGGTGGGCGTGGACATCGGCACCACCAGTTCCAAGGCGGTCGCGTTCGACACCTCCGGCCGGCAACTGGCGAGCCACTCGATCGGTTACCCGCTGGAGGAGCCGAACCCCGGCTGGGCCGAGCAGGACCCGGACCTCATCTACGAAGCGGTGCTCGGCGTCATCCGCGCGGTCGTCGACGAGCTGGCCGTGCCGATCGCCGGCCTGTCGTTCAGCACCGCCATGCACAGCCTGATCGGGCTGGACGCCGACGGCACCCCGCTGACCCCGTCGATCACCTGGGCCGATTCCCGGGCCAGCGCGCAGGCCGAGCGGCTGCGGGCGGTGCCGTCCGGGCTCGCGCTGCACCGCCGCACCGGCACCCCGGTGCACCCGATGGCGCCGCTGCCCAAGCTGGTCTGGTTCGCCGAGCAGGAGCCGAAACTGCACGAGCGGGTCGCGCACTGGGTCGGCATCAAGGATCTGGTGCTGCGGCGGCTCGCCGACGCGCTCGTCACCGACCACTCGGTCGCCTCCGCCAGCGGGCTGATGGACATCCACCGGCTGGCCTGGGACACCGAGGCGCTACGCCTGGCCGGCATCACCGAGGAGCAGCTCCCCCAGCTCGTACCCACCACGCACGTGCTGCCCGGGCTCACCGCCGAGGCGGCGCGGGCCACCGGCCTGCCGGCGGACACCCCGCTGGTGGTGGGCGCCGGCGACGGGCCGCTGGCCAACCTCGGCCTCGGCGCGGTGCGCCCCGGCGTGGTGGCCTGCTCGATCGGCACCAGCGGCGCGATGCGGGTGATGGTGGAACGCCCCGGCGTGGACCCGCTCGGCGGCGTGTTCTGCTACGCCCTCAGCGAGGACCGCTGGGTGGTAGGCGGCGCCATCAACAACGGCGGGATCGTCCTCCAGTGGGCGAACGACGCGCTCGCCCCCGAACTGGGCGAGCACGCCGAGGAGGAACTGCTCGACCTGGCCGCCACGGCGCCGGTCGGCTCCGGCGGGCTGATCATGCTGCCGTACCTGCTCAGCGAACGGGCACCACACTGGAGCGCGCTGCCGCGCGGCGCGTACGTCGGGCTGACCCACGGCCACGGCCGGGCGCACCTGGTCCGGGCCGCACTGGAGGGCGTCTGCCAGCAACTCGCGCTGGTCCTCGCCTCGGTCCGGGCGGCCGGCAACGAGGTACGCGAGGTCCGCGCCAGCGGCGGCTTCGCCCGCAGCCCGCTGTGGCGGCAGATCCTCGCCGACGCGCTCGGCATGCCGGTGCGGTTCCCCGCCGGGCACGAGGGGTCCGGCTTCGGCGCGGCGCTGCTCGGCATG
>NZ_JAGPXV010000635.1:0-3415 GCF_018070405.1 Micromonospora sp. D75 | reverse complement strand
CCGTGGCCTTCGAGACGAACGGCACGGTACGGGAGGCACGCGGGTTGGCCTCCAGCACGTAGAGCATGTCGCCCTGCAGCGCGTACTGGACGTTGAGCAGGCCGCGCACCCCGACGCCGCGGGCGATCTCCTCGGTGTAGCGGCGCACCTGGGCCAGGTGCGAGCCGGCCAGGGTGATCGGCGGCAGCGCGCAGGACGAGTCGCCGGAGTGGATGCCGGCCTCCTCGATGTGCTCCATCACGCCGCCCAGGTAGACGTCGCCGTCGGCGTCCACGAGCGCGTCCACGTCGATCTCGATGGCGTCGTCCAGGAACCGGTCCACCAGCACCGGGCGGTCCGGCGAGATGGCGGTGGCCCGGCCGATGTAGTCGCGCAGCGTAGCGTCGTCGTACACGATCTCCATGCCGCGCCCGCCGAGCACGTACGAAGGACGGACCAGCACCGGGTACCCGATCTCGTCGGCGATCGCCTTCGCCTCGTCGTACGAGGTGGCCATGCCGTGCGCGGGCGCGCGCAGCCCGGCCCGGGACAGCACCGCGCCGAACGCGCCGCGCTCCTCGGCCAGGTGGATCGACTCCGGGGACGTCCCGACGATCGGCACCCCGGCGTTCTTGAGCCGCTGGGCCAGGCCGAGCGGCGTCTGCCCGCCGAGCTGGACGATCACCCCGATCACGCCGGGGCCGCCGGCGGCCTTGCCGGAGGAGTCCTCGGCGTGCCAGACCTCCAGCACGTCCTCGAACGTCAGCGGCTCGAAGTAGAGCCGGTCGGCGGTGTCGTAGTCGGTGGAGACGGTCTCCGGGTTGCAGTTGACCATCACCGTCTCGTAGTCCACGGCCCGGAGCGCCTGGACCGCGTGCACGCACGAGTAGTCGAACTCGATGCCCTGACCGATCCGGTTCGGCCCGGAGCCCAGGATCAGCACCTTCGGCCGCGCCGAGGGCGCCACCTCGGTCTCCGAGTCGTAGGTCGAGTAGTGGTACGGCGTGGTCGCCTCGAACTCGGCCGCGCAGGTGTCCACCGTCTTGTAGACCGGCCGTACGCCGAGCCGGTGGCGCAGCGTGCGGACGCCGTCCTCGGCGGCCAGCTCGGGACGCAGCGCGGCGAGCTGCCGGTCGGACAGGCCGGCGCGCTTGGCCCGGCGCAGCAGACCGGCGTCGAGCACCGGCGCGGCCACGATCTCGGCGCGCAGCTCGACCAGCGAGGCGATCTGGTCCAGGAACCACGGGTCCATGCCGCCGGACGCCTCGGACACCTCGGCGATCGACGCGCCCAGGCGCAGCGCCCGCTCGACGGTGTAGAGCCGGCCGTCGTGCGGCGTCCGCAGCGCCGCGAGGGTGTTCTCCAACGTGGCGCCGTCCGGGTCCGGAGTGGTCCAGAAACCCGACGCCTTGGTTTCCATCGAGCGCATCGCCTTGTTCAGCGCCTCGGTGAAGTTGCGGCCCAGGCTCATCGCCTCGCCCACCGACTTCATGGTGGTGGTCAGCTCCGGGTCGGCGCCGGGGAACTTCTCGAACGCGAACCGGGGGATCTTCACCACCACGTAGTCGAGCGTCGGCTCGAACGCGGCCGGCGTCTTGAGCGTGATGTCGTTCGGGATCTCGTCCAGCGTGTAGCCGATGGCCAGCTTCGCGGCGATCTTCGCGATCGGGAAGCCGGTGGCCTTCGACGCCAGCGCCGAGGAACGCGACACCCGGGGGTTCATCTCGATCACGACGATCCGGCCGTCGGCCGGGTTGACCGCGAACTGGATGTTGCAGCCGCCGGTGTCCACCCCGACCTCGCGCAGCACCGCGATGCCGAGGTCACGCAGCCGCTGGTACTCCCGGTCGGTGAGCGTCATCGACGGCGCGACGGTGACGCTGTCGCCGGTGTGCACGCCCATCGGGTCGACGTTCTCGATCGAGCAGACCACCACCACGTTGTCGTGGCGGTCGCGCATCAGTTCGAGCTCGTACTCCTTCCAGCCGAGCACGCTCTCCTCGATGAGCACCTCGTGCACCGGGCTGGCCGCCAGGCCCGAGCCAGCGATGCGCTCCAGGTCCTCGTCGGTGTGCGCCATGCCGGAACCGAGGCCGCCCATCGTGAACGACGGCCGGATGACCACCGGCAGGCCCAGCTCGGCGACCGTCTCGCGGACCTCGTCCATCGAGTGGCAGACCCGCGAGCGCGGCACCAGCGCGGACGGATCCTCCAGGCCCAGCCGTACGCCGGCCTTCGCGACGATCTCCTTGAACAGCTGCCGGTCCTCGCCCCGGTTGATCGCCTCGATGTTCGCGCCGATCAGCTCGACGCCGTACTTCTCCAGCACGCCGGCCTCGTGCAGCGCGACGGCGGTGTTCAGCGCGGTCTGCCCGCCGAGCGTCGGCAGCAGCGCGTCGGGGCGCTCCTTGGCGATGACCAGCTCGACGAACTCCGGGGTGATCGGCTCGACGTACGTGGCGTCGGCGAACTCCGGGTCCGTCATGATCGTCGCCGGGTTGGAGTTGACCAGGCTGACCCGGATCCCCTCGCTGCGCAGCACCCGGCAGGCCTGGGTGCCGGAGTAGTCGAACTCGCAGGCCTGTCCGATCACGATCGGCCCGGAGCCGATCACCAGGACGTGCTTGAGGTCGGTCCGCTTAGGCATTCTTGCGCCCCTCGATCAGCTCTGCGAAACGGTCGAAGAGGTAGTCCGCGTCGTGCGGGCCGGCCGCCGCCTCCGGGTGGTACTGGACGGTGAAAGCGGGGATGTCGACGCCCCGCAGCCCCTCGACCACGTTGTCATTGAGGCAGACGTGTGACACCTGGACACCGCCGAACTCGGTCTGGATCACCTGATCCGGCACCACCGCGCCGTCCCCGGCGCCCGGCACCTGCACCGCGAAGCCGTGGTTGTGGCTGGTCACCTCGACCTTGCCGGTGGCCCGGTCGAGCACCGGCTGGTTGATGCCGCGGTGGCCGTACCCCAGCTTGTAGGTGCCGAAGCCGAGCGCCCGGCCGAGGATCTGGCTGCCGAAGCAGATGCCGAACAGCGGGATCCGCCGGGCCAGCACCTCCCGGGCCAGCGCCACCGGACCGTCGGCGGTCGCCGGGTCGCCCGGGCCGGGCGAGAAGAAGACCGCGTCCGCGCCGGTGGCGAGCAGGTCCTCGATCGTCGACCCGGCGGGCAGCACGTGGGTGGTGACGCCGCGGGCGGCGAGCCGGCGCGGCACGTTGCGCTTGATGCCCAGGTCCACCGCGGCCACCGTGAACCGGTGCTCGCCCTCCGCCTCGACCACGTACGGCTTGGCGGTGGTCACCTCGTCGGACAGGTTCGCGCCGACCATCTGCGGCGAACGGCGCACCCGCTCCAGCAGCGCGGCCGGGTCGTCCTCGACGCTGGAGATGCCGACCCGCATCGCGCCGCGCTCGCGCAGGTGCCGGGTCAGCGCCCGGG
>NZ_JAGPXV010000634.1:0-3418 GCF_018070405.1 Micromonospora sp. D75 | reverse complement strand
TTCGGCGGCAGCGTCAGCTGTGTATCCGCGACAGCACCCCGGGGGTCGAGCGCGCCCCGGCCGCCCTGCGCGCCGCCGGCCTGCTCGACCTGCTGCGCGACGGGGCGGACGCCGAGGACTGCGGTGACGTGCCGGGCTTCCGGTGGCGGCCCGATCCGGCGTACCCGAGGGGGCAGAACGCGGGCGCGGTGGCCGCCGTCGCGTCGGCGGTGGCCGACCGGGTCGCGGGCGCGCTGGGCCGGGGCCGCGTGCCGCTGGTGCTCGGCGGCGACTGCACCGTGACTGTCGGCCTGGTCGCCGGGTGCGCGCGGGCCGGGCTGTCGCCCGCGCTGGTGTACGTGGACGGCGGCCCGGATCTCTACACGCCGGAGACCCGCGCGAACGGCAACCTGGATGCGATGGGGCTGGCCCACATGCTGGGCCTGCCGGGGACACTGCCCGAGGTGGCGGGCGTCGGGCCGGTGGCACCGCTGCTGTCCCCGCAGCGGGTGGTGGTGTACGGGGACTCGCTGCCCCGGGGTGACCACGAGCGGGATCTGGTGGCGGAACTGGGGCTGGCGTACGTGCCCGCCGACGAGGTGCACGCCGACGCGCGGGCGGCGGCGCGCCGGGCCCGGGCGGTGGCCGAGGGCGCGGCCGAGACGTTCGTGGTGCACTTCGACGTGGACGTGCTGCGTTTCGTGGACGCGCCGCTGGCGGACGTGCCGGAGCCGTCCGGGCTGAGCCTGGGCGAGGCGGCGGCGACGCTGGCGGAGCTGGTGGCGAGCCCGAAGTTCGCCGGGTTGTCGGTCACCGAGATCAACCCGCACCATCTGCCGGACGACGAGCTGCTCCCCCGGTTCGCCGGCGTGCTGGCCGGGGCGCTGACCGGGCGTTAGGCGGTCTCCGCGAGGTGCAGCGGCAGCACCTTCGCCGCGCTCACCGCCAGGTCGCGGTCGAGCACCTCGTCGCGGGGCACGAAGACCCTCGCCTGTCCCTCGCCGAGCACCACGTCCTCCTGGCGCGCGTCGGTGGTGCCACGGAAGACGTACACGGTGACCGTGTGGGCAAAGCCGTCCTCGTGCGGGCGGGGACCGCTCCACAGCAGGTGCAGCTCCCCGGCGGTCAGCCCGGTCTCCTCCAGTAGCTCGCGCCGGGCGGCCTGCTCCGGTGTCTCGCCGGGTTCGATGCTGCCACCGGGCAGGCTCCACTGGTACGGAGACACCGGCGCGTTGCCGTCGCGGTGCTGCATGAGGATCGCGCCGGTCCGGTCGACGAGCAGGACGAGGGCGACGTCGTATGCGGCCACTCCCCGAGCCTGCCACGCGGCACCGGCGACACGCAGCCCCCCACTTTCTGCAGCATCGACCGAAAGTTCGATTCAGAGCACCAAAAGCCATAGACATATCGACATAGCTTTTGTAGCGTCAGCGCACAGGCGACGAAGGAGTGCGACCATGTGCTACGGACATGACGGACACGCCGCGCTGCAACAGTCACTTGACCGGCGTGGCCTGCTGCGCGGCTCCCTGGCGGCGCTCGCCGGGATCGGGCTCGCCACCGGGCTCGGCGCGACGGCCGCCCAGGCCGGCGGACACCACCACGGCCGGCGCCCGGTGCCGAAGGAGTTGATCAGCCTCCAGCTCTGGACGGTCCGCGACGCGCTCAACGGCTCCCCCGGCTACGACGCGACGCTGGCGCACCTGGCCCGCATCGGCTACCCCCGGGTCGAGCTGGCGCTCGGCTACTTCGGCCGTACCGCCCGGGAGTTGCGCCGCTTCCTGGACGGCATCGGCATCAAGGCCAGCTCCAGCCACGACGGCATCGCCGCCGACGCCGCCGCGCTGGACCAGAAGATCGCGAACGCCCGTACGCTGGGCCAGCGGTTCATGGTGGTGCCGTACCTGAACTCCGACCGCGAGGACGACTGGAAGCGCTGGGCGGAGCAGATGAACGTCGAGGCCGCCGCGGCGCGCAAGGCGGGCCTGCGGTACGGCTACCACAACCACGCGCACGAGTTCACCATCGACTTCGGCAACGGCCGGCGGCCGTGGGACGTGCTGACCGAGGAACTCGACCCGCGACTGGTGCACCTGGAGATCGACATCTACTGGGCGGTCACCGGCGGCATCACCTCCGGCGAGGGCGTCGCCGACCCGGAGGGCTTCACGCTCGACGTGATCCGCTCGGCGCCGCAGCGGGTCCTGCAGTACCACGTCAAGGACCGCGACCCGGCCACCGGCGACATGGCCGACCTGGGCACCGGGATGATCGACTTCGCCCGGATCTTCCGTGGGCACCAGGTGCTGGAGTACATCGTGGAGAACGACACGCCGGACGTGACGCCGCAACGGACCGCTGAGGTCGGCTACCGCTACCTGCGCCGCCTGCGGTTCTGACCCCCGGCGGGGCACGGACGGCCGCCGGGCGTGACACGCTCGGGGGTGGCCGCGCCGACCGAGGGGGTACGCGATGACCGACGAGCCGGACGACGTCCACTACGACCGCCTCTACCGGGACACCGAACGGCCGCCGTGGGAGATCGGCGGTCCGCAGCCGGCGCTCGCCGCGGTCCTCGACACCGGGGTACGCGGGCCGCGCGTGCTCGACGTCGGCTGCGGCACCGGGGAGTTGGCGCTCGCGCTGGCCCGCCGCGGCCTCGACGTGACAGGCGTCGACATCTCGCCGGTGGCGATCGGCCAGGCCCGGTCCAAGGCCGCCGCGGCGGGACTGCCGGCGCGTTTCGAGGTGTGCGACGCCACGGCGATCCCGGTGCCGCCGGTGCCGTACGACTCGGTGTTCGACTCCGGGCTGCTGCACTCGCTGGACCGGCGGGGCGCCGCCGTACGCGACTACCTGGCGCTGCTGCCGCGCCTGACCGCGCCCGGCGGGGCGGTGTTCGTGCTGGCGGTGTCGCCGGAGGCGGGCCAGGGCTGGGGTCTGGACGCCGACGCCCTGCGCGCGGCGTTCCCGGAGCCACTGTGGTCACCTGTCACGGTGGAGCGGATCGACGTGCTGGCCCGGGTCGAGGGCGCGGACCTGCGGCTGGCCGGCAATCTGCTGCGCGCCACCCGCTCCCCCGTCGGTCCGTAGCGGGACCGGTCCGGCGGGCGGAGTCAGCGGTGCCAGTGCTGACGTGGGGCGTAGCCCTCGCGGCGCAGCCAGTGTTCGGTGTAGACGATCCGGTCGGCCTCGATCACGACGAGCGGGTCCTCGGGCGGCTCGGCCAGTGACCGGCCGCGCTCGGCGTGTTCGCTCTCCCAGCGGAACGCGGCCCAGTGGTGGGCCCGGTCCGGATGCTCCGGGCCGAGCACCCGGGCGGTGCCGAACACCTGCGCGCCGCGGCTGCTGGCCAGGCCGACCAGCGGCGCGAAGACGCCTACCGACACGCGCGGGTCGGCGGCGACCCGCATGACGCCACCGGCGACGGCGGCGAAGT
>NZ_JAGPXV010000633.1:0-3424 GCF_018070405.1 Micromonospora sp. D75 | reverse complement strand
GCTGGAGCGGTCAGAACGGCTGGCCCGCTCCCTCCGGTCCCACCTCGGCGTCCAGGCCGGTGACCGGGTCGGCGTGCTCTGCCGCAACCACCACGGCCTGATCGAGGCGATAGTCGCCGCGATGCTGCTCGGCGCGGACGCCGTCCTGGTAAACACCGGACTGTCCGCGGCTCAGCTGGGCACCGTGGCCGAGGAACAGGGCCTGCGCGTCCTGGTCCACGACGGCGAGTTCACCGAGCGCGTCCTCGGCCTCCCCGCCGAGGTGCACCGGGTCGACGAGCGGCGGCACGAGGAGCTGATCGCCGCCGCGGTCCCCGGCGAACAGCTCCAGCCGCCCGAGCGGGACGGCCGCACCATAGTGCTGACCTCCGGCACCACCGGCGCGCCCAAGGGCGCCCGCCGCCCCACCCCGCACGGCTTCGGCCCGCTGGTGTCCATCATCGACCGCATCCCGCTGCACGCGCGGAACACCACCATGATCGCCGCGCCGATCTTCCACACCTGGGGGTACGCCGCCCTCCAGGTCTCGTTCGCGCTGCGCGCCACAGTCGTGCTGCACCGCCGATTCGACCCCGCCGCCACGCTGACCGCGCTCGTCGCCCAGCGGTGCGACGCGATGTTCGCCGTACCGGTGATGCTGCAACGACTCATGGAGGTCGAGCCGCCGCTGCCCCGGCCCCCGCTCAAGGTGGTCGCGGTCAGCGGATCCGCCCTGCCCGGTAACCTGGCCACCGCCTTCATGGACCGCTACGGCGACGTGCTGTACAACCTCTACGGCTCGACCGAGGTCTCCTGGGCCTCCATCGCCGGCCCACGCGAACTGCGCGCCGCGCCCACCACCGCGGGCCGGCCGCCTCACGGTACCCGGCTGGCGATCCTGGACGAGAACGGCCGCCCCGTCCGGGACGGCGAGGTCGGGCGGATCTTCGTGGGCAACGAGATGCTCTTCGAGGGCTACACCTCGGGCGTCGGGCGGGAGAGCCGCGACGGCCTGCTGGACACCGGCGACCTCGGCCGGCTCGACGCCGACGGCCTGCTCTTCGTGGACGGCCGGGCGGACGACATGATCGTCTCCGGCGGCGAGAACGTGTTCCCGTCCGAGGTGGAGGACCTGATCGCCCGGCTGCCGCAGGTCCGCGAGGTCGCGGTGATCGGCGTACCGGACCCCGACTACGGCCAGCGGCTGGCCGCGTTCCTGGCGCTGCGGCCGGGCGAGACGCTCGACCCGGAGGCGGTCCGCGAGTACGTCCGGCGCTACCTGGCCCGCTTCTCCGTGCCGCGGGACGTGGTGTTCGTCAAGTACCTGCCGCGCAACGCCACCGGCAAGGTGCTGAGCCGGGAGTTGCGCCGCTACTTCGACTGACCGCCGCTGATCCCGGCCCGGATCAGCGGGGAATCCTGACCCGCCCCTCGACCGCCGCCGGTGCGGCCGGACGCGGTGATCGCCGTGTCACCTACGGCATACACCCCCAGGGCCGCGGGTGGACGACCGGGGGAACTGCGGGACAGTCCCCGATGTTCCGTCCCGCCCGTGTCGACACGATCAACGGCATGAGACGAATCGATATGCCCGGCCGCCGCCGACTCGCCACGGTGCTGGCCGGCGCGCTGCTCGCCACCGCCGTACCCGCCCTGCCGGCCACCGCCGGCCCACCGCACCGGCCCGGCTGCGACGCCGGCACGGTGGACCCCACATCCCTGCGACGGGCGATAGCCGGCCTGCCCAACGACGACGCCACAAGCGCCCAGGTCCGCGTCACCACCCCCGACGGCTGCTGGACCGGCACCAGCGGCGTACGCGACCTGCGCGGCGCAGCCCCCGTGCCGCCGAACGGGCGGTTCCGGATCGGCAGCGTCACGAAGGTGTTCACCGCGGCGGTGACGTTACAACTGGCCGCCGAGGGACGGCTCGACCTCGACGACACCGTGCAGCGGCACCTGCCCGGCCTGCTACCGGCCGACTATCCGCCGGTGACCGTCCGCCAGTTGCTGAACCACACCCACGGCATACCGAGCCCCACCGTGCCGCCCGGGATCGAGTGGCAGCTGGCCCACCGCTACGAACGGTGGACCCCGGAGCAGCTCGTCCGCCTCGGCCTGCGCAACGGGCGCGAGTTCGAGCCGGGCACACAGCAGCGTTACACCAACATGGGCTACATCGTGGCCGGCATGCTGATCGAGAAGGTCACCGGCCACTCGTACGCCGAGGAGGTGCGGCGGCGCATCGCCCGGCCGCTCGGGCTTCGCGACACGTACGCACCGGGCGACGACCCCCGCCTGCGCGGACCGCACGCGCGCGGTTACCAGGTCGTCGTCCGCGACGGCCGCACTGAGCTGGTCGACGCGACGACCTGGAGCCAGACCTTCACGCCGGCCGCCGGAAACCTGATCTCCAGCCTGTCCGATCTGGACACCTTCATGACCGCGCTGTTCGCCGGCCGGGTGGTGCCCGAGCCGTGGCTGACCGAGATGTTCACCCGGCCGACGTACGAGGGCCGGGTTCTGGGCGAGTACGGCGCCGGACTGACCGCGATGGAGGTGGACGGGCAGACCCTGTGGCTCAAGACCGGCAGCCGGTTCGGCTACCTCGCCGGCGTCGCCGCCACCCGGGACGGCCGGTTCCGGATCGAGTACTCGGTCACCGCGACGGACGCCAAGGGCGAGGAGCTGAGCCGGACCGTCCAGGCCATCATCGGCGCGGCCATCGGCATGGTGCCGCCCGCCCCGCCGCAGTCCGCCGTCAGCCCGGAATCGTGACCCGGCCGTCCACCGCCGCCGCCGCGATGTCGGTGCGGTGGTGGGAGCCGGCCAGCTCGACCTCGCGTACCAACTCGTAGGCGGCGTCGCGCGCGGCGGCCAGGTCCGGGCCGGTCGCCGTACCGCAGAGGACCCGGCCGCCCGCGGAGCGCAACGTGCCGTCGGCGTCGCGGCGGGTCCCGGCGTGGATGATCCCGGCGCGGTCCGCGCCGGTGATCACGTCACCGGTACGCGGGCCCGCCGGGTAGCCCTCGGCCGCCACCACGACTGTCACCGCCGCGCCGTCGCGCCAGCGAAGCGGCGGGTGCGCGCCGAGCGTGCCGGTGGCGGCGGCGTGCAGCAGCCCACCCAGCGGCGTCTCCAGCAGGGCGAGCACCACCTGGGTCTCCGGGTCGCCGAAGCGCGCGTTGAACTCGATCACACGCGGGCCGGACGGGGTGATCGCCAGGCCCACGTAGAGCAGGCCGGCGAACGGGGTGCCCCGGTCGCGCAGCTCCGCGAGCGTCGGGTGCACCACGTCGCGCATCACGTCGTCCACCAGGTTCGGCGGGGCCCAGGGCAGCGGCGCGTACGCGCCCATCCCGCCCGTGTTCGGGCCGGTGTCGCCGTCGCCGACGCGCTTGACGTCCTGCGCGGGCAGCAGCGGCACCGCCGCTTCACCGTCGGG
>NZ_JAGPXV010000632.1:0-3424 GCF_018070405.1 Micromonospora sp. D75 | reverse complement strand
GCAGGTAGGCGCGGATGAGCTCGAACCGGTCGCCGGGCGCGGCAGCCGGACGGAACCCGCGGATGCGTTCCAGGACCGGCGGCGACGTGTCGAGCCGCAGCTCCAGCCCGGCGCGTACGGCGGCGAGCCGGAACGGCATCTCGTAGAGGTGGATCGCGTCGCACGGCCGGCAGTGCCGCAGGTAGGGCTCGGGCATCACCTCGGCGAGCCGCCCGGAGACCTCGCCCTTGACCGTCGGCGTGCGGACGATCTCCCGCATCCGCGCGGCCACCTCGTCGAGCGCGGCGACGATGCCGATGCCCGCGGCCTTCAACGGCTTCGCCGCGTCGTAGATGCGCTTGCCCGCGTCGGCGTCGGAGAACGGCTCGACCGCCGTGGCCACCGCGCCCACGTCGGCGCGGCGGTAGAGGTGCGGGGCGCCGCGTACGGTCCAGAGCATGACCACGTCGTCACCGGTCAGCGAGGTCACGTCGACCCCGCGCGTCGCCAGCGCCCAGCGGCCGCCGTCGGGGCCGGTGTCCTGCACGCCGATGTCGAGCACGGCGGTGTCGGCGAGCGAGCCCTGCGCCCGGTCGAGCTGCTGGGCGCGCACGCGGAAGGCCAGCACCTGACGTCTGTCGACCATCGCCACAGCGTAGGCGCCGGCACCGACACTTCCCGCGGTCCGACGGGTCAACGGGCGGCGAGTAGCCGTTCGCGGACCTCGCGGCGCAGGATCTTGCCGATCTGGGAGTACGGCAGCTCGTCGACGATCACGACCCGGCGCGGCACCTTGTACCCGGCCAGGTGGGTGCGGCACGAGGTCCGGATCGCCTCCGGGGTGGCGGCAACCGCCGGGTCGACCACCACCGCGGCGACGACCTCCTCGCCGTCGTCGGTGGGCATTCCCACGGCGGCGGCCTCGCGTACGCCGGGGACGCGACGCAACGCCTCCTCCACCTCGGACGGGTAGACGTTGAAGCCGCCGGTGATGATCAGCTCCTTGATCCGGTCGACCACCGTGATGAAGCCGTCGGCGTCCATGGTGACGATGTCGCCGGTGCGCATCCAGCCGCCGGGCAGCAGCACCTTCGCCGTCTCCTCCGGCCGGTGCCAGTAGCCGGAGAACACCTGCGGGCCGCGGACCAGCAGCTCACCGGCCTCGCCCGGGGTGCGGTCGCGGCTCGGGTCCTCCGGGTCGACGATGCGCACGTCGGTGGAGGGGAACGGCACGCCGACGGTGCCGGGCCGGCGGGTCGGCGCGACCGGGTTGCCGACGGTGATCGGGGACGTCTCGGTCATCCCGTACCCCTCGACCAGCAGGCCGCCGGTCACCTGCTCCCACAGCTCCACGGTGGCCGGTGGCAGCGACATCGCGCCGGAGATCGCGTACCGGATGGAGGTGAGGTCGACGGCGCGTTCGCGGGCGGCGGTGGCGAGCTTCGCGTAGACCGGCGGCACCGCGGGCAGGAACGTCGGCGGGCGGCGGCGGACCGCGTCGAGCACCTGGTCGGCGTCGAAGCGGGGGAACAGCACCAGGGTGGCCCCGATGCTGACGGCGAAGGTGAGGCAGAGCGTCAGCCCGTAGGCGTGGAACAGCGGCAGCACCGCGTACACGGTCTCCTCGCCGTCACGCAGACCGGGCACCCAGGCCCGGCCCTGCGCGGCGTTGGCGCGCAGGTTGCGGTGGGTCAGCACCGCGCCCTTGGGCTCGCCGGTGGTGCCGCCGGTGTACTGGAGCAACGCCACGTCGCCGGCCTCCGGCGCGGGATGCCCGGCGGGCAGCGGCCCGGCCGCGGCGACCAGGTCCGACCAGGCCAGGGCGCCGGGCGCGGGGGCGGTCATCGCGGCGCGGGCGGCGCGGACCTTCGGCAGCGGCGCCCGCAGCGCCCACCGCTTGAGTCGCGGCAGCGCCGCGGTCAGGTCGACCGCCACCACGGTACGCACGGCGCCGCGTCCCGCCACCAGCGGCGCGACCTTGTCCCACACGATCGCGACGCCTGCGCCGTGGTCGGTGAGCTGCCGGTCCAGCTCGTCGGCGGTGTAGAGCGGGTTGTGCTCGACCACGACCGCGCCGAGCCGCAGCACGGCGTAGAAGGCGACCACGTGCTGCGGGCAGTTCGGCAGCACCAGCGCCACCCGGTCGCCCGGGCCGACGCCGAGGCGGCGCAGCGCCTCGGCGGCGCGGGACACCTGGTCGGCCAGTTCGGTGAACGTGGTGGTGGCGCCGTAGAAGTCGAGCGCGACCCGGGGCCCGAACCGCCGGGCCGCCTCGGTGAGCAGGTCGACGAGCGAGCCGTCCGGCTCGGCGATCTCGGCCGGTACCCCCGGCGCATAGCTACGGGTCCAGGGTCGCTGGGCGGTCGCGTCCATCGCCGTTACTCCTCGTCGCGCGGATGACGACCCCAGCCTAACGTGACCGGGCGGTAACCTACGCTAACGTAGGTTGCCGGGTAGGTCACACCTGCGCAGGTCAGTGCCGGCGTGTCGAATGCTGGTGCACCACCCGCCGGCCCTTCACGATGCCGACGATGATCACCGCGGCGAGCGCGATCACGCCGATGATGACGAGCCAGCGGACCGCCTCCAGCAGCAGCCCGAGCAGGATGATCACACCGGCGACCACGCCGACCACCCAGAGCAACGCACGCATGTCCCAGCCTCCCGTCGTACGGTCGGCCGCCCGCTTTCCCACTGGCCCTACGGCCATGCGTGGCCCGGTGGATCAGTGCCGGGCCACGTACACGGTGTTCGCCGCCTCCCGGCCCTGCAACGGGTTCGGGAACCGGACGACGTGCGCCACCGAGGTCGGGAACACAGCGGTGAGAGTGCGCTGGAACTCCGGGTCCGGCGGGTCGTTCGACCAGAGCGCGAAGACCCCGTCCGGGTGCAGCAGCGCGGCCAGCCGGCGCAGCCCGTCGACCGTGTAGAACGCGGCGTGGCTCGGGTGCAGCACCTGACGGGGGGAGTGGTCCACGTCCAGCAGCACCGCGTGGAAGCGGCGGCCCGGCTCGTCCGGGTCGAAACCGCCGTCGGCGACCGCGGCGAAGAAATCCGCCCGGACGAACCGGGTACGCGGATCGGTGGCCAGCCCGGCGGTGAACGGCAGCAGGTCCCGGCGGTGCCAGTCGATCACGTCCTCGATCGCCTCGACCACGAGCAGCGAACGCACCCGGGGATCCTCCAGCGCGGTCCGTGCCGTGTAGCCGAGGCCGAGCCCGCCGACCACCACGTCCAGCTCCGTGCCGGTCAGCGCGGCCAGTCCGAGCCGGGCCAGCTCGATCTCCGCCACCGGGAAGGCGCTGGACATGAGGTACTCGTCATCGAGCTTCACCTCGTACACCTCGGCGCCCAGCGCCGGGTCGCGCCGCCGCCGCAGGCTGATCTCGCCGATCGGCGTCTCCCGCCAGGCCAGTTCCTCGAAGCGCGCGCCCACCCGGTGTCC
>NZ_JAGPXV010000631.1:0-3441 GCF_018070405.1 Micromonospora sp. D75 | reverse complement strand
CGGTGGCACGGCCGGCCCGGCCAGTGTGCGCCGGTTGGCCCGGCAGCCCGAGAAGCACCCGGGCAAGGTGGCCCCGACGACGACCGGGGACGCGGGTACGGGTGGCCTGAGCACCCCGGCCGGTGGCTCCACGAGCGACAATTCGGCCACCGGCGCGCAGGTGGGCAACTTCACCAACAATCGTCCCAATCCGGGCTGACCGAGGCAGCACGGCGAGGGCGGGGACGGCCTCCGGCCGCCCCCGCCCTCGCGCACCCGCGTCTTGACTGCGCCACTTCGCCGAAGTGGCGTGGTCAGCACGGCCATGATGTAGCAACTTCCCCGTTCTGGTGCGCGTGACCGCCACTCCGGCGAACTGGCGCGAACAGGCCACCCGGACACACGCCCCCGTCCGCCGCCCCAAGCCCGCACTCGCCGATCTTGCACTTCCGACCCGAAAAATGTCCGTTTGATGGCTCTTTTCCGGGGCCGCAACTCCATGATCGCCGAGCGGGGCGAGGGGCGAGAGTGGGCACGGCGGGACATGGGGCAGCACGTGCTCGGCCCGGTCGATCATGAAGTTGGCGGCCGACTTAGAGATCGACAAGGCCGCCAACTTCATGATCAACGGGGCGGAGGCGGAGGCGGTCAGGGGGTGCGGAGGATGCCGAGGCGCTGGGTGGCTCTTGTCAGGGCCACGTAGAGGTCGCTGTGGCCCCTCGGGGACTCGGACACGATGCGGTCCGGGTCGACCACCAGCACCGAGTCGAACTCCAGGCCCTTGGCCTGCTCGGTGGTCAGCACCACCACCCGGTTCGCCAGCTCGGGCTGCTCACCCACTGTCGCCTCCGGCAGCGCCGCCACCACCGCGCCGCCCAGCTCGTCCACCCGCCCGGTGGGCACCAGCACGCCGAGCCGCCCGTCGCCGAGCGACGCGGCCTCCCGGGCGGTCGCCTCGACCAGTTCGACCACGAGGCGGTCCGCCGGCACGGTCCGGTCCCACGGCGGTACGCCGGTGGCGCGTACCGAGCGGGGTGGCCGCAGCGCCCTGTCGATCTCGGCGAGCACGTCGGCGGCGACCGCCATGATCTCGGCCGGGGTGCGGTAGCTGACCGTGAGCTCCTCCAGCCGCCACCGGTCCGCCACGTACGGCGCCAGCGCCTCGCCCCACGACGGCGTGCCGGCGAGCGCGCCGGTCTGCGCCACGTCGCCGACGATCGTCATGGACCGGCTGGGGCAGCGGCGCATCAGCAGCCGCCACGCCATCGGCGACAGCTCCTGCGCCTCGTCCACGATGACGTGCCCGAACGCCCAGGTCCGGTCGGCGGCGGCGCGCTGGGCGGTGGTGAGCCGGTCGGACTCCTCCTGCCGTTCGGAGAGCCGGTCGGCGTCGATCAGGTCGGTGACGCCGAGGATCTCGCCGCCGTCTGCCTCGTCCTCGACGTCGATGGAGCGGGAGCCGCGCCAGATCTCCAGCACACCCTCGGCGTACTCGCGTTCCAGCGCCCGGATCCGCTCCCGCCGGGCGACGGCGGCGCGTTCGTCCTCGCCGAGCAGTTCGGCGGCCTCGTCCAGCAGCGGCACGTCGGCGGGCGTCCAGCCGCCCGGCTCGCGGTGCAGCGCGGCCCGCTCGTCCTCGGTGAGCATCGGCGCGGCGGTGGCGATCCGCTCCGGCGAGGCGTACAGGTCGGCGAGCAGGCGTTGCGGGGTGAGCACCGGCCACAGCTCGTCCAGCGCCGCGCGGATCTCCGGCTCCTCGCGCAGCTCGCGGCGGATCTCCGCGCGGTCGGCCTCGGAGAGCAGGTTCTCCCCGCCGAGCGGGTCGGCGCCGATCCGCTCGGCCACCTGGTCGGCGAGCGCGTGGACGATCTCCACGTCGAACAGGGCGCGGGCCAGGTTGTGCGGGCGGCCGGTGCGGCGTACCCGGTCGCGGGCCTGCCGCACGGTGTCCGGGTCGAGCGTCAGCACCTCCCGCTGCGGCAGTTCGATGGTGACCGGCTCGTCGGGCACCCACTGCCGGTCGCGGACCGCCGCGGCGAGCACGTCGGCCAGAACCGCGCGGCCCTTGAGCGCCGCGGTGGTGGCGGGCTCCGCGCGGCGCGCGTGCACGCCGGGGAACAGGTCTGCCTGGGTACGCAGCAGCACGCCGGTCTCGGCCAGCGTGGGCAGCACCTGGGAGATGTAGCGCAGGAACGTGGCGTTCGGGCCGACCAGCAGCACGCCCCGGGTGGAGAGCTGCTGGCGGTGGGTGTAGAGCAGGTACGCGGCGCGGTGCAGCGCCACCGCGGTCTTGCCGGTGCCGGGCCCGCCCTGCACCACCATCACGCCGGGCAGGTCGGCGCGGATGATCCGGTCCTGTTCGGCCTGGATGGTCTCGACGATGTCGCGCATCCGGCCGGTCCGCCCGGCGTTGAGCGCGGCGAGCAGTGACGCCTCGCCGGTCAGTTCCTCGTGCGCGGTGGGGGAGGCGGCGGTGATGTCCAGCACCTCGTCGTTGAGCCCGGTCACCTTCCGGTCGCGGGTACGCAGGTGCCGGCGGCGGCGTACGCCCTGCGGGTTGGCGGCGGTGGCCAGGTAGAACGGCCGGGCGGCGGGGGCGCGCCAGTCCATCAGCAGCGGGTCGTAGTCGCCGGAGGAGTCGAAGATCCCGATCCGGCCGATGTAGCGGACCGCGCCGTCGTCGCCGTCGAGGCGGCCGAAGCACAGGCCGCTCTCCACCGCGGAGAACTGCTCGACCTGGTCGGCGTACATCGCCACCGTCGAGTCGCGCTGGGAGCGGGCCTGCTGCGTGCCGCCGGTGTGACGCAACTCCTCGTCGAGCCGCCGGGCGGCCTGTTCCCGCATGCCGTCCAGCCGGTCGTACAGCATCGAGACGTATTCCTGCTCGCGGCCGATCTCGTCGTCCTGGCGCAGGTCAGCCGACACGTCGGAGTGCGTTGACAATCCGGCTCCTCATTGACTAAAATTGCCGCAGGAATGGCATTCAGAAGCCATTCCTTTTTTGTGCCTGAACTGAGAAAGATAGCGCGTCGGCCGCCACCCGACCAAGCCCGGACACGACTCGGGGCCCGGTCGACGTCAGCCGACCGGGCCCCGGGCACGGCGATTCTCAGCCCTTGGCCGCCTGGTAGAGCCGCTCCGGTGTGACCAGACCGGCGATCACCCGGCCGTCGTCGGTCAGCAGCACGCTGAACAGCTTGCCGCTGAGCAGCCGGCCGCTGCCCCAGTCGCCGCTGACCTTCGGCAGGTCACCGAGCACCTGGGCGAGCATCTGGGCGTCCGGCGCGTCCGCGCCGGGCTTCGCGCCGTCGCCGGTCGCCGCATCGCCGATCTTGGCGACCACCACGGTGGTCCAGCCGGTGCCGACGGTACGCACGTCCGGCTTCTCGGCGTCCTTGCGATCGAACCGCTTGCCCGCCGGACCGGGCCGCTCGCCCTCGGTCGCCTCGGTGACCTTCACGC
>NZ_JAGPXV010000630.1:0-3457 GCF_018070405.1 Micromonospora sp. D75 | reverse complement strand
CCGTTGCCCAGCACCCGCTCCCGGGCCTGGTCGAGGATCTCTGGCATGGCTCGTAACCTAACAGGCCACCGAGGGGCCGGGAAACCGCCGCCAGCAGCCCCGGCGAGCCGGGACCGCGCCACGCCGGAGCCCTCCGGACGGGTGGTAACTTCGCCCCGCGGAAGCGCCCGGCAGGGCGGTGGTCGGCGGGAGGGGACGGCACGGTGGCGGACTGGCTGGCGGCCCTGGACCGCCGCGCCGAGCTGCGGGCCCGGGCGGGACTGACCCGTACGCTGCGTCCCCGGGCCGCCGACGACGCGGTGGTCGACCTGGCCGGCAACGACTACCTCGGCCTGGCCACCCACCCGGAGGTCACCGCCGCCGCAGCAGAGGCCTTGTCCGCGTACGGGCTGGGCGCCACCGGGTCACGCCTGGTGCGCGGCTCCACCGACGCCCACCACGCGCTCGAGGACGACCTGGCCGACTGGCTCGGCGTCGACCGGGCGCTGGTGTTCTCCTCCGGCTACCTGGCCAACCTCGCCGCCGTCCGGGGACTGACGCAGCCGCGTACGCTGCTCGTCTCCGACGCCCACAACCACGCCTCGCTGATCGACGGCTGCCGGATCTCCGGCGCCGAGACGCTGGTGACGCCGCACGCGGACGTGGCAGCGGTGGCCGCGGCGCTGGCCGCCGCGCCGGGCCGCCCGGCCGTGGTGGTGACCGAGTCGGTCTTCTCCGTCGACGGCGACCTGGCCCCGCTCGCGGAGCTGCACGAGGTGGCCCGCCGCCACGGCGCGCTGCTGCTCGTCGACGACGCGCACGCGCTCGGCGTCACCGGCCCGGCCGGGGCCGGCGGGGTGGCCGCCGCCGGGCTGGCCGGCGCGCCGGACGTGGTGGTCACCGCGACGCTGTCCAAGGCGCTCGGCGGGGCCGGTGGCGTGGTCGCCGGGCCGGCCGAGTTCGTCCGCCACCTGGTGGAGACCGGCCGCACGTTCATCTTCGACACCGCGCCGCCGCCCGCCGTGGTGGCCGGGGTACGCGCCGCGGTGCGCCTGGCCCGCGACGGCGACGCGCTGCGCGCCGAGCTGGCCGACCGGGTCGCGACGGCGGTGCGCCGCCTCGGCGCGGCCGGACTGTCCGTGTCCGCCCCGGACGGCGCGGTGATCTCGGTGACCGCGCCCGGCCCGCAGGAGGCGACCGCCTGGGCCGCCGCCTGCCGCGAACAGGGTGTGGCGGTCGGCTGCTTCCGTCCGCCGTCCACACCGGACAGCCGTTCCCGGCTGCGGCTCACCGTCAGCGCCGGGGTGGACCGGGCCGGCTTCGACCGCGCCCTGGACGTGATCGTGGAGTGTGCGCCATGAGCCTCGGCGACGCCTGGACCGGGCCGGTGCTGGTGACCGGCACCGACACCGAGATCGGCAAGACCGTGGTGACCGCCGCCGTCGCCGCCGCCGCGCAGGCCGCCGGGCTGCGGGTCGCCGTGGTCAAGCCCGGCCAGACCGGTACGGCCACCGGCGAGCCCGGCGACGTCGACTCGGTGACCCGGCTGGCCGCCCCGCTCACCGGCCGGACGCTCGCCAGCTACCCCGATCCGCTCGCGCCGCTGGCCGCGGCCCGGGTGGCGGACCTGCCGCCGCTGGAGCTGTACAACGCGGTCGACGCGATCCGCGAGGAGGCCGACAAGCACGACCTGGTGCTGATCGAGGGCGCGGGCGGGCTGCTCGTACCGATGGGGCTGCGCCCGTCCGGCGAGCCGTGGACGGTGGCCGACCTGGCGGTGTCGCTCGGCGCGCCCGCGGTGGTCGTGGCACGGGCCGGGCTCGGCACGCTCAACCACACCGCGCTGACGCTGGAGGCGCTGGAGCGGCGGGCCGTACCGGCCGGCGTGGTGATCGGCGCCTGGCCGGCCGACCCGGAGCTGGTGCACTGGCTCAACCTGTCCGAGCTGGTGCCGAACCTGCTCGGCGCGGTGCCCGCCGGGGCGGGCGGGATGGACCCGGGCGTGTTCCGCCGGTCCGCGCCGGGCTGGCTCACGCCGGCCCTGTACGGCGTGCTCGACGACTGGCGGGCCTGGGCCGAGGAGACCTGACTTTCGTCGGTGCCCGGACCGGCCGGGCGTGGGTAGCGTGACCGCCGTGGAACCCCGCGAACGACAACGCCGGGCCGGTGACCTGCTGCTCTGGGCCGTGCTCGCGGCGCCCGTGGCGTACGGCCGCCTCACCCCGCCGTGGCACGCGGACG
This sequence comes from Micromonospora sp. D75, assembly GCF_018070405.1. Classification (NCBI taxonomy): domain Bacteria; kingdom Bacillati; phylum Actinomycetota; class Actinomycetes; order Micromonosporales; family Micromonosporaceae; genus Micromonospora; species Micromonospora sp. D75. The sequence goes on along the minus strand of NZ_JAGPXV010000630.1, from coordinate 1,237 downwards.
AACTGCCGCCGCTGGCCGCCGCGCTGGCGCTGCTCGGCACGGCGGTGTGGATCGGCCGCCGCTGGCCGCTGGTCGCGGTGCTCGCGGTGGTGGCCGGCTCGCTCGTCGACGGCAACGTGGTGTTCGCCATCCCGGTCTTCGGCTACCTGGCCGGGCGACGCAGCGACCGGGCCGCACCGGCCGCCGCCGTCTTCGCCGCCATCGCGGTCACCGGTTCCGTGCTCAACCTCGGGCTGCTCGGCACCGAGCCCTCCACCTGGTTCCTGCTCTCCTCGGTGCTGCTGTTCGCCGGTGTGTTCCCCTGGCTGCTGGGCCGGCTGCGGCGGCAGCACCGCGCGCTCGCCGACGCCGGGCTGCGCCACACGCAGGCCGAGCGCCGGGCCGAGGTCGAGCGGGTACGCCTGCGGGAGCGGGCCCGCATCGCCCAGGACATGCACGACTCGCTCGGTCACGACCTGAGCCTCATCGCGCTGCGGGCGGGCGCGCTGGAACTGGCGCCGGACCTGTCCCCGGCGCACCGGGCGGCGGCCGGCGAGCTGCGCGCCAGCGTCGCCGCCGCCACCGAACGGCTGCACGACGTGATCGGCGTGCTGCGCGAGGAACACACGCTGCGGCCGCCGGGGGAGACGGTCACCGACGTGGTCGACGGCGCGCGCGGCGCCGGGATGACAGTCGACCTGCGCGCCGACGACGCGGACCTGCCGCCGCTGGCGGCGCACGCGGCGCAGCGGGTGGTCCGGGAGGCGCTCACCAACGCCGCCCGCTACGCCCCTGGCGCCCCGGTCACCGTCGACGTGGCCCGTACGGCCGACGCGGTGACTGTCGCGGTGGTGAACGCGCCACCACCTGCCGGTCCGCTGCCCGGGCCGCCGTCGCACGGCTCCGGGTTGCTGGCGCTGCGCGAGCGGGTACGCCTCACCGGCGGCACCCTGGACGCCGGTCCCCGCGACGGCGGCTGGGCGGTCACCGCACGCGTCCCGCTGGTCGGGGCGGACGCCGGGCTGCCCGCCACCGGCCTGCTCGACGGGGCGCGTGTCCAGCCCGGCCGCGCCGACGCCGGGGCTGACGGCGTCGCGGACGCCGACCCGTTCGCCGGTGCCGGCGCATCCCGGCGGGGTGAACCGGGGGACGCGGCCCGGCGGCTGCGGGAGGCCCGGCGGCGGGTGCGGCGCAGCCTGCTCGTCGCGATCGGCGCGCCCGCCGGGCTCGCCCTGGTGCTGGCGCTGGTCTATTACCC
>NZ_JAGPXV010000063.1:0-15869 GCF_018070405.1 Micromonospora sp. D75 | reverse complement strand
CCGGTCCCGCCGCCGGCCAGCCGACCGAGACGTCGCTCGTCCGCCCGGCCGAGGCGCCCTGACCCGTGCCACCCGGTGTCGGCCGCCCCGCCCGGTGGAAGACACCGTCCGGGGCGGCCCTGGTGTGCGCGCTGCTGTCATCCGGCCCGAGCGACGGCTCCTGCGGTCACGAGGCGCAGGTGCCGAGCATGCTCTGCAGCGCGGACTTCTCGGATGATTGGAGCGTCAGGCCCCAGTTGTACTTCACGGTGATCCACATCTTGCTGTAGGTGCAGCGGTACGACGTCAGCGGCGGCTGCCACGTCGAGGGGTCCTGATCGCCCTTGGCCTGGTTGACGTTGTCGGTGACCGCGATCAGTTGCGGGCGGGTCAGATCGTTGGCGAAGCTCTGCCGGCGGCTCGTCGTCCAGGAGTTGGCTCCTGACCGCCACGCCTCCGCCAGGGGCACGACGTGGTCGATGTCGACGTCGGAGGCGGCGTACCAGGTCGCACCGTCATAGGGGCTGTACCAGCGGCCTGAGGTGGCGGCGCAGGAGCTGCTGACCACGACGGACGTGCCGTCCCGCTTGAGGACCTGCTCGCGGGTGTTGCAGGTTCCGGTGATGGTGATCCAGTGGGGGAACAGGTCCCGCGAGTAGCCGGACATTGAGCCCTGTGCGGCCACTGTCAGCGCGTTGAGCTGCGACTGCGCCGTCGCCTGGGAGGGGATGCCGGGCGGGGTGGCCGAGGCCGGCTGGCCGTTCACGGCGGCGAGAACAGCGCCCGCGAGGGCGGCGGCGGTGATCGCGGCGGCACGGCGCCAGGCACGCGGGGTGAGGGTGACGGACGTGATCGGCATGACGGCGACCCTTCGTCGAGGAAAGTGACAGCAACCTTCCCTGACGATCATGTCCATCGATCGGCGTCCCTGTAAAGAACAGCTGTCCGGTTGTCGAGCATCGAGCCGCCCCGCACCGCCGACGCGCCGACTCCGCCGGCGTCACTCAGGGCAGCGGCGGCGTGACGGTCGCCGTGGCCCTGACCGCGGTGGGCGTGACCGGCATGTTCCTCACGGACCAGGGCAGGTCAGCTGACCTGCGGTGTTGTCGGCATCTTGTCCGGAGTGCGAGGTACAGGTCCGTTAGCTGCCGTCCACCGGGTCGTCGTACGGCGGCGACACCTCGTCGTTCCAGGAACGTTTCACGTAACCGCCGGTGAGATCTTGGAGCTGCAGGTTGACCTCGATCAGGGTGTTGATCTCCTGGAGCACCTCGTCGAGATCGTCGAACGTGACCTGGAACCGGCGGTCGTAGGTGGCCATCTCGGGGATGCCATAGTCCTCGGCGACCTCAGCGGCCTCAGCGACAATCCGTGGCCCCGCGTCGAAGGTCACCTCCAGCCGGGGACCATCGGACCATTGGACGGTGAATCGGTCGCTCTCCTCGGCCACCACCATCGACTTCAGGCGCTGCACGGCGTCGGCAAGGGTGACGGACCCGGTGAAGTAGACCCGGAACCCATCGCGCGGCCAGAGGTGAGACGAAACGGGATCGTCCAACAGCAGATCGACCGCAGCGTCGATCCTGGACTCAGCTTCGGTCAGCGGCACACCCAGTTGCGAAACATGGGCGACCAGGCCCGTAGCGTCCGCTACCACGTGCCCGATCCGGTACATGGTCCGGACGAGCCCTTCAGCATCCACGTCACTGCCACTGTGCCAGAACGGCAGATTGATGGCCGTCTCACCGGACCGGTAGCGCACCGTAATGCCGCTGGGCTGGTGCGTCAGCGTGCGGCTCGGGCCGTCCTCGCCCAGAACCACCTCGCCGACGACGTCCCGTACGCCGGAAACGATGGCGTCCCATGCCTGCGAGTCGGACGGCTCACCCGCACCCTTCCGTTCGCCGTCCGACGCCTTCAGCGAGGGCTGTCCGACGGGCTCGGGTAGCAGGATGAGATCAAGAGTCATGGCCGTCAGGCTAGGGCCTGTGACGGGCGGTCGTGACCCTCGTTGCTGTCATCCGGCCAGATCGCAGCGGCTGCCGCCGCGAAACGCCTGATGGAATTGGAGCCCCCGGCCGGGATCGAACCGGCGACATCTCGCTTACAAGGCGAGTGCTCTGGCCAGCTGAGCTACAGGGGCGCGTGCGTCGGGCTCAGCATAGCGACTGAGCCCCGGAAATCCCGCCTCGCAGGGCTCCCGAGCACGGAAAACGTCGGCATCCCGACCGGGGCGGCCGATGGATCATCGCCCGGGCACGCTCCCAACGGGGAGATTGATGCCTCGCAGTGCCCTGCTGACCGTTATGCGTATGCCGTCCATCCCACCCGGAGCGACACGTCTTGGCACGATCGCGAAAGCCGTTTACCGTGCAGTGACACGGACGACACTCCGGCGGGCTTCGGCTGCCTGAGCGACGACCCCGTTGGCCGGTGCCTTGGGCGCCGGTCGCTCCTTCACTCGGATCGTCCGGCACGTTCCTGCCGGTGAAAGGAAGCGCTCCATCATGGCTACGGTCACCTACGCGAAGGCGTCCCGGATCTACCCGGGCACCGAGCGCCCCGCCGTCAACCAGCTCGACCTCCAGATCGGTGACGGGGAGTTCCTCGTCCTGGTCGGTCCGTCCGGCTGCGGCAAGTCCACCAGCCTCCGGATGCTCGCCGGCCTGGAGGACGTCGACGACGGCGCGATCTACATCGACGACCGCGACGTCACGCACCTCCCGCCGAAGGCCCGCGACATCGCGATGGTCTTCCAGAACTACGCCCTCTACCCGCACATGACGGTGTACGAGAACATGGCGTTCGCGCTCAAGCTGCGCAAGACCTCGAAGTCGGAGATCGACCGGCGGGTCAAGGAGGCGGCCGGGCTGCTCCAGCTGGAGGAGTTCCTCAGCCGCAAGCCGAAGGCGCTCTCCGGTGGTCAGCGCCAGCGTGTCGCCATGGGCCGCGCGATCGTCCGCGAGCCGCAGGTCTTCCTCATGGACGAGCCGCTGTCGAACCTCGACGCCAAGCTGCGTGTCCAGACCCGTACCCAGATCGCCTCGCTGCAGGCGAAGCTGGGCGTCACCACCGTGTACGTCACCCACGACCAGGTCGAGGCCATGACCATGGGTCACCGGGTGGCGGTCATGCTCGACGGCGTGCTCCAGCAGGTGGACACCCCGCGGGCGCTCTACGACACCCCGGCCAACGTCTTCGTCGCCGGCTTCATGGGCTCCCCGGCCATGAACATCAAGACGGTGAAGCTGACCGAGCAGGGCGGCGCGTTCGCCGAGATGATCGTGCCGCTGACCCGCGAGCAGGTCCAGGCGGCCAGCGCCGAGGGCGGCGACGGCAAGGTCACCGTCGGCTTCCGGCCGGAGGACTGCGACCTGGTCAGCCCGTCCGAGGGCGGCATGCCGGTGGTGGTCGAGCTGGTCGAGGACCTGGGCTCCGACGCCAACGTCTACGGCCACGCCGCGCTGGAGGGCCACAACGAGCGGTTCGTGGTCCGTACCGACCGGCGCAGCATGCCGAACATGGGTGACACCGTGTTCGTCAAGCCGCGTACCGGCCGCAGCCACGTCTTCCACTCCGCCACCGGCCAGCGGATCTGACGTACGCGAGAAAAGGGGCGGCCCGCCACGGCGGACCGCCCCTTTTTCGTACTCTCGATCAGACCTCGACGGACCGGCGGCGCGCGACCTCGGCCAGCGTGACGGCGGCGGCGACGCTCGCGTTGAGCGACTCCACGTCGGAGACCATCGGGATGCTGACGGTCAGGTCGCAGGTCTCGCCGACCAGGCGGGACAGGCCGCGCCCCTCCGAGCCGACCACCACGACGAGCGGGCCGACGGCGGCCTCCAGGTCGTACAGGTCGGTCTGCCCGTCGGCGTCCAGGCCGACCACGACGAAGCCGGCGTCCTTGCACGCCTTGAGCGACCGGGTCAGGTTGGTGACCTGGGCGACGGGCACGCGCGCGGCCGCGCCGGCGCTGGTCCGCCAGGCGGTCGCGGTGATCCCGGCGGCACGCCTTTCGGGTACGAACACACCCTGCGCGCCGAACGCGGCGGCCGACCGGATGACCGCGCCGAGGTTGCGCGGGTCGGTGACGCCGTCCAGCGCGACGAGCAGCGGGGCGGCCTGTTCCAGCGCGGCGGCCACCAGGTCGTCGAACGGCTCGTAGGCGAACGGCGGCACCTGGAGGCCGACGCCCTGGTGCAGCACCCCGCCGGTCATCCGGTCCAGCTCGGCGCGGCTGACCTCCAGGATCGCGATGCCCCGGTCGGCGGCGGTACGGACGATCTCCTTGACCCGGTCGTCGACGTCGATGCCCTGCGCGGTGTAGAGGGCGGTCGCCGGCACCTGGGTGCGCAGCGACTCCAGCACCGGGTTGCGCCCGACCAGCAGCTCGGGGCTGTCCTTCGCCGGGTTGGCCTTGCGGCCCGGCGCGACCCGGGGGCCGCCCCGGCCGGCCGGCTTTCCGCCCCGCCCCTTCGTCGTGGGCGTGCCCCGGCCACCGCCCTTGCCCCAGGTGGTGTCCTTGGTGCCGGGCTGGCCGATCTTGGGGGCGCGGCCCTCCTCGGCGGCGGCGCGGCGCTCCTTCTCCTGCTTCCAGGCGGTGCGCTGGGGCAGCTTCTCGGTGCCCGAGTACGCCTTGTGCCACGGCCGCTCGTCGGCGGGCAGCGTGCGCCCACGCCCGGCGAGGGAGTCCTTGTTCTTGCCGCCGGTGCCCTTGGGGGCGCCCGCCTTCGGTGCCAGTCGCCGGCCTCGGCGCTGTGAGTTGCCGGCCATCAGTCCTGCTCTCCAATAGTCCAACGCGGGCCCTGGGGGGTGTCCTCGACGACCACGCCGGCCTGCTTGAGCTGGTCGCGTACGGCGTCGGCGGCGGCCCAGTCCTTGCGGCCGCGGGCCTGCGCGCGCTGCTCCAGGGCCAGCGCGATCAGGGAGTCCACCACGCCGCGCAGGTCGTCCGTGCGGCCGCCGCCGGTCCAGGCCGGGTCCAGGGGGTCGACGCCGAGGATATCCAGCATCGCCCGGGTGGAGGCGAGCGTCGTGCGGACGGTCACATCGTCACCGGCGGTCAGCGCGGTGTTGCCGTCGCGGACCACCTCGTGCAGCGCCGCGAGCGCCGCCGAGGTGTTGAGGTCGTCGTCCATCGCTGCGACGAAAGCGGCCGGCAGGTCGCCGGGCCGGCCGCCGCCGACCCGCTCGGCCGCCCGCTGCACGAAGCCCTCGACCCGCCGGTACGCCACGGCGGCCTCGCGCAGCGCGTCCTCGGAGTAGTCGATGCGGGACCGGTAGTGCGCGGCGACGTAGTAGTAGCGCAGCTCCACCGGGCGCACCCCGAGCGAGGCCACGTAGTCGAGGTCGAGCGTGTTGCCCAGCGACTTGCCCATCTTGGTGCCGCCGATGCCGAGCAGGCCGTGGTGCACCCAGTAGCGCGCGAACGGCAGGTCGGCGGCCTGCGACTGGGCGATCTCGTTCTCGTGGTGCGGGAACGTCAGGTCGAGCCCGCCGCCGTGGATGTCGAACTCGGGGCCGAGGTAACGCCAGCACATGGCCGAGCACTCGATGTGCCAGCCGGGCCGGCCGCGACCCCACGGCGACGGCCACGAGGCGTCGGCCGGCTCGTCCGGCTTGACGCCCTTCCAGAGCGCGAAGTCTCGCGGGTCCCGCTTGCCCCGGTCGGGGGCGTCACCGGCCGGCTGCATGTCCGCCGGGGACTGGCCGGACAGCGAGCCGTACGCCGGCCAGGAGGCCACGTCGAAGTAGACGTCGCCGGAGCCGTCGGTGGCCGGGTAGGCGTGACCGGTCTCGATCAGCCGGGCGATCAGCTCGTGCATTTCCGGGACGTGCCCGGTGGCCCGCGGCTCATACGTCGGCGGGAGCACGTTGAGCGCCCGGTAGGAGGCGGCGAGGATCTGCTCGTTGGTGTACGCGATCGACCAGAACGGCCGGGCCTGCTCCATCGCCTTGGCCAGGACCTTGTCGTCGATGTCGGTCAGGTTGCGGATGAACGTGACCTCGAAGCCCTTGTCGAGCAGCCAGCGGCGCAGCACGTCGTAGTTGACGCCGGAGCGAAGGTGGCCGATGTGTGGCGGGGCCTGGAGCGTGAGACCACACAGGTAGACCCCCACCTTGCCGGCTTCCCGCGGGACGAAGTCCCGCACCGATCGGGTGGCGGTGTCATACAGGCGTAGCGTCACCTCACAAGGGTAGCCGTCCGCACATTTCGAGGTTGGCCGGAGCCGGGTCGTACGCTGCGTGCTGTGGACACGGCGGCGCGCACGGGAGAGACCGCACAGACCCTGGACCGGGGTCTGCGCCTGCTGCACCTCGTCGCGGACGCGCCGGGCGGGCTCACCGTCACCGAGGCGGCGCACCGGCTGGGCATCGGCCGCGCCGCTGTCTACCGGCTGGTCGGCGCGCTGACCGGCCACGGCATGCTCCGGCGCGACGGCGAGGGCCGGCTGCGCATCGGCGTGGGCGTGCTGCACCTGGCCCGCCGCGCCCAGCCGCTGCTCGCCGAGGGCGCGCTACCGGCGTTGCGCCGCCTCGCCGAGGGCACCGGGGCGACGGCCCACCTGACCGTGGTCGAGGGCGGCGAGGGGGTGGCGCTCGCGGTGGTCGAGCCGAGCTGGACGTCCTTCCACGTGGCGTACCGGACCGGCACCCGGCACCCCCTGGAGCGGGGCGCCGCCGGCCGGGCCGTGCTGGCCGGGCGGGCCGGCGATCCGGGGCCGGTGAGCACCAGCGGCGAGCTTCAATCAGGCGCGTACGGGGTGGCGGCGCCGGTGCTGGGTGTGCCCGGCCTGGAGGGCAGCGTCGGGGTGGTGTCGCTGACCCCGCTCGACGTGGCGGACATCGGCGCCCAGGTGACGGCCGCCGCCGAGGCGGTCGCCACCGCGCTCTCCTGACCCGCGCGCGCCCTTTACGCCAGCTCGGCGAGGTGGCTGCATCAAGCGGCCCGGACACCACCACCTCCCCGAGGTGGAGTGGATCATGAGCAGGTCGAAGGCCATAGCACGCGGACAGGCCGCGCGGGGGTTGTCCACAGGGCGCGGAGGGCGGCACGGTTGCGGCTGTCCACAGGGGTACCGATCTCGACCCGTGCGCCGCCACGCTCGTCACATGCCACCTCATCCTCATCGCCCACCGGAGCTGGCCTGGCAGGTCTTCCGGGGCTCGGAAGCGATCCGGCACGGGCTGCTGTCCCGGCACCATCTGCGCGGCGCGTCCTGGGTCCGGCTCCGGCAGGACGTCTACGCCGACGCGCGGCTCGACCGCGACCACGCGCTGGCCTGCCGCGCGGCACTGCTGCGCCTGCCACCCGGCGCGGCGATCGCCGGCCCTTCGGCGGCCTACCTGCACGGGGTCGAGCACGCCGCGGGCTTCACCGACGACGTGCACGTCCTGCTGCCGGCCACGGTCCGGGCCGACTCCCAGCCGGGTGTCCGGGTGCACCACGCCCCGATGTCGAGCACCCGCAGCGGCCTCCTGGTCCCCGTCGGCGCCGCCACACCCGCGCGCACGAGCCCACCCGACGGCACGAGCCCATCCGCAGGCACACGCCCTGCCACCGGCACCAGGTCGCTCGTAGCAGCACCGCCTGCGGCGGACCGCCTCCCGGGCACACCGGGCCGGACCAGATCGCCGGATCCGGCCCACCCCCACAACCACCCCGGACCGCCCGGCCCGGCCGACCCGCAGAACTCAGCCGCATCGAGCCCGTTCACAGAGTCGTCCCCCGGCGCGGCGTTGACCCTGGCCGGGCCGCCGCCACGCACCGAGCCGGCCGCCTGTGCCTGGGAGACAGCGGTCTGGGCCGATCTGGTGAAGGCGGTCGGCATCATCGACGGGCTGCTGCGTACCGGTTCGGTGAACCGGTCGGCGCTGGCGAGCGAGGCGGCCCGGAACGCCTGCCGCCCCGGTGGGCGGCGGGCGGCGTGGGTGTTCGGCCTGACCGACGGGCTGGCCCAGTCCCCGCCCGAGTCCCACCTGCGGGTCCGTCTCGCCCTCGCCGGCCTGCCCCGCGCGGTGGCCCAGTATCCGGTGCGGGTGTCGACCGGCCTGATCCTGCACCCCGACCTGGCCTGGCCGGAGTTCCGCGTCGCGGTCGAGTACGACGGTCAGTGGCACTCCGACGCGGACCGGATGCACCTCGACCGGCGGCGGCTCAACCAGCTCGTCGCGGCCGGCTGGCTGGTGCTGCACGTGACCGGCCGCCGCCTGCGCAAGGAGTTCCCCGACCTGGTGCGGGAGATCCGCGCCGCACTGGTGGCCCGGGGGTGGCGCCCGTGACACCCGCCGGAACGCCGAGGTGGCGGCGTCCGGGTGATCCGGACACCGCCACCTCGGGGAAACGGTCGTTACGGTCGCACGTTCGGCTTGACCGGCGTCTTCACCGCGGCGTAGGCGTCGACGATGCCGTAGCCGTAGAAGCCGTTGAAGTTCAGCGAGCCCGCGCAGTACGCGTCGAACTCGGCGCTCCGGCCCTCGTTGGTGTAGCTCTGCAGCCGCGGCTCCGGGCAGGCGTGCTCGGCCGCCGTCCGGTAGAGGTGCTGCTCGACCAGGTTCGGCGCCATGCCGTAGCCGTTGCGGCCCTCCTTCTTGCCGTGCTTGCTGACGATCAGCGCCGCCACGCCCGAGACGTGCGGGGACGCCATCGAGGTGCCCTGGAGGTAGGTGTAGTAGCCACACTCACCCTTCGCGGTGCACTGCTTGAACACCGAGTTCTCGAAGCCGGCGACGATGTTGCCGTTCTCGTCGACCGACCCCTCCTCCTGGAGCACCTTCTTCGGGTACGTGGAGAGGATCATGTTGGCGTCGGTGCGGTACGTGTCGGTGCCGAAGCCGTCCCGGAACCAGCCACCCGGCGCCGCCACCGAGATCTGCTCGGTGCCGTAGTTCGAGTAGTCGGACTTCTTGCCGGACGGCCCGACCGCCGACACGCCGATCACGTGCGGGCCCTCGACCGGCAGGTCCCAGCAGGTCGCGTTGTCGATCGGGCGCGGGTACGGGTCGGCGCCGTAGTCCGGGCTGCTCACGTCGGTGCGCGGCGCGCCCAGGTCCTCGTGGTTGTTGCCGAGCGAGCCGACGAGCGTGACGCCCTTGCGGTGCGCGAAGTTGAGCGCCCGCTTCATGGCCTCGATGACGGTGCGCTGCTCGGCCTGCGCCTCCGGCGAGTCGGCCGGGTTGGCGGTGCAGTTGTAGAGCCACGGGTCGACGTAGAAGGACATGTTGACCACGTCCAGGCCGGAGCGGCCCGCGTGCACCAGGGCGTTGACCACCGGGTTGAGGAAGAAGTAGCCGCTGTCCTGGCCACCCTTCAGCTCGACCAGGGAGACGTTCGGGGCCACGCCGGACAGGCCGAAGCCGTTGGCGGCGGCGCCGATGGTGCCGGCCACGTGGGTGCCGTGCCCGCCGTCGTCGGTGCCGACCGGGTCGAGGCAGCTGGCCACCTCGCACGGGCCGTCGACCTCGGGGATGTCCGGGGCGAAGTTGCGCGACAGTGCCCAGTTGAAGTTCGGTGCCAGGTCGGGCTGGCTGGCGTCGACGCCGGTGTCCAGGATGCCGACGGTCACCCTGCGGTCACCCGGCTCGATCTTGCGGGCCTTGTCGGCCCGGATCATGTCCAGACCCCAGAGCTTGTCGTCGAGCGGGTCCATCTTCTTGCCGTTGTTCTTGGCGGCCTTGCCCTTGGTCGCCGCTGCGGCCAGCAGGTGCTCCTGCTCGACCCGGTCCAGCTTCGGCTTGCGGCCGATCGCCTTCTCCTCGGCCGCGCCGACCAGGGCGCCGGCGGCGGTGGCCCGGCTGGCGAAGTCCGCCCGGTCGCTCGTGACCTGGAAGAGGCCGACATCGTCGGTACGGGCGACGACAGTGCCGCCGGCGGCGGTGATCGCGGCGATCGCGGCGTCGGTGGACACACCGCTCTCGGCCAGCACGGTGAAGGTCCGGGTGTCCGACGGCGCGGCGTTCGCCGGGATCCCCAGGCCGGTCACCGTGAGTGCCAGCGAGGCCGCAGCCGCGACCGCGCCGACGGTGAAGCGCTTGCTCACCACATCAGATCCTCTCGTTGAGGGACGTGGTGTCATCCCACATCACGGGAGCGGGTTCCGCCAGATCGACGTCCGTTATCGGCCGCAACTAGGCATTCGCGCTTGTCAAGGTGTTGAGCACCGTGGACAGTCCGGCGAGCGTGGACACTTCGGCGTCCGGTTCGAGGCCCCGAGGCCGGGGAAGCCCGCCCCGGTTGAGCCAGACGGCACGCAGTCCGGCCCGCTGGGCGGCGACCACGTCGTGCTCCGGCGAGTCGCCCACGTGCACGATCCGCGCGGCGGGCAGCCCGCAGGCCGCCACCACGGCCGCGAAGAACTCCCCGGCCGGCTTCTTCGGCAGGCCGCCCTCGTGGGCGTACAACTCGAAGGCGAACTGCCCGGCGAGGCCGCAGCGTTCGGCGCGGCTGTTCCCGTTCGTGGCGAAGCCCAGCACGTGGTGCGGGCGCAGTGCCGCCAACGCGGGCAGCGCGTCGGGGAAGGGCCGGCTCAGCGCGTACCGGCGGGCGAAGAACAACTCCGCCAACTCGTCCAGCTCCGTCTCCAGCCCGGCCCGGGCCAGCGAGCGGGCCAGCGCGGCCCGCCGGATCTCCTGCACCGGGGCGGCGCTGAGCGCGCCGAAGACCGCACCCCAGTCCTCCTCCAGGTCCGCGAGCGACACCGCGGCCGCCGCCGGGGTCCGCCGCCGCATCTCCTCCAGTACGGCGACGAGCGCGCCGGTGATCGCCGGGCGCAGGTCGACGAGTGTCTCGTCGGCGTCGAAGACGACAGCGCTGCGCGGCCCGCTCACCGGTCGCCTGCCAGCACCGGCTCGGCGGACGTGGCCGCCGAAGGTGTGCCGCGCAGTTCGTCCGCCCGGACCAGGGCGACGCCGCCGAGGATGAGCACCCCGCCGGCCAGCTGGATCAGGCTGGGCAGTTCGTCGAGCACCAGCCAGGCGATCAGCACCGCGAACATCACCTCGGTCAGCCCCACGAAGGAGGACAGCCGGGCCCCGAGCAGCCGGGTGCCGGCGACCCCGGCCAGGTACGCGACCACGGCGGCGATCAGCGACAGCCCGGCGATCGGCACCAGCCAGCTCACCTGGTGCCCGGCGAAGGTGACGTCGGCGGTGCCGGCGGCGAGCGGCAGCGCGCCGATGCCGCCGAGCAGGAGCAGCACCAGCGCGCCGACAGCCATGCCGCCGCTGGCCATCACCACCGACGGCAGTTCGGCGTCGATCCGGCCGGCGATGACGAAGTATCCGGCCAGCCCGACGCCCGCGCCGAGACCCCACAGCACGCCCACCGGGTCCAGGCGGCCGGCGCCGGTGAGGTCGAGGACGAGCGCCAGCCCGCACAGGGCGGTGACCGAGCCGGCCACCGTCAGCGCTCGCGGGCGCTGCCCGTGGACCAGCCACATCCATCCGACCACCAGCACGATGCCGAGGTATTCCAGCAGCAGCGCCACACCGACCGGGAGGTAGCGGACCGCGTTGAAGAAGCACGCCTGCGCGGTGGCGACGCCGAGCAGCCCGAACAGCAGCACCGTGACGCCGTTGCGCCGCAGCACCGACCACTTGCCGCGCAGGGCCAGCAGGGCGGGCACGGCGAGCACCAGCGCGGCGATGCCGACCCGGGCGACCACCACCGCGACCGCCGACCACTCGCCGGTGATCAGCGGGCGGGCGAAGGTGCCCGAGGTCGCGAACGTGATCGCGGAGAGCAGTGCCAGACCGAGCCCGACGCCGGATCGTTCACGCATCGACAGCTCCAGGTCATGAGTGAAGGACGGTTATGCTGATGACGCTAGGCGGAGCCCCTGACAGGAGTCAAGTTGCTTTTCGCTCATGACACCGAATGCGCGCTGGTCGGTGCCGCCGCACTGGTGAACACCGCCGACGGCGACCGGGAAGGGCTGCCCGACGTGGCCGCCCTGGACGCCTTCTTCACCACCCACGGGTGGAGCGGCCGGCACGAGCACACCGAGACCGAACTACGCCAGGTCCGCGCGCTGCGGCCCCGGCTGCGCCGCATCTGGTACGCCGACACCGACGAGGTGGTGGCGATCGTCAACCGGCTGCTGCGCGAGTCGCACGCGCTGCCGCAACTCGTCCGGCACGACGACGAGCCGTATCACCTGCACGCGGTGCCGCGGGACGCGCCGCTGGCGACCCGGATGGCGGTCGAGGCCGCGATGGCGATGGCCGACCTGGTACGCATGGGCGAGCTGAGCCGGCTGCGGCACTGCGACCACCCCGACTGCGACAACGTGCTTGTCGACCTGTCCCGGAACCGCTCCCGCCGGTTCTGCGACGCCGGCTGCGGCAACCGGGCCGCGGTGAGCGCCTACCGGGCCCGCAGGGCGGCGTCCCAGTCCTGACGGGTCGCGGGCCAGTCCTCCCGGGACAGCTCGTACTCCACCTCGCCGTGCTCCGTACCCGGGATCGGTTCGTCGAACGCGAGGTGGAACGTGCGGACGTAGCGCAACCCGGCGCGGGCCATGACCGCCCGGGAGCGGTCGTTCACCGCCATCGTCTGCGCCCACACGCGGCGGACGCCGACCGTGTCGAACGCGTGCCGCACCAGCGCCCGCGCGCCCTCGGTGGCCAGCCCGTGCCCCCACGCCGCGCGGCGCAGCCGGTAGCCCAGCTCCGCCTCGGCGCCGTCGTCGGACGGGTCGAGCGAGTGCCAGCCGAGGAACTCGCCGGTGAACCGGTCGAGCGTCGCCCAGCGGCCGAGCCCGGGGTGCCGGGTGTACTGCGCGAGCACCCGGGGCAGCACGTCGTCCCGGAATGTCGCGGCCGGGGTCGGCACGCCGCCGGTCAGGAAGCGCATGACCTCCGGGTCGGCGTCCAGCGCCACCAACCGGTCCACGTCGTCCATCGTGAACCGGCGCAGCGTCAGCCGCGCGGTCTCCAGCAGCACCCCGCCGTCGTCACGCACCGTCGGATCATGCCGCGCCCACGGTGACGGGTCGAGGCAATTACCGGCGCCGGTCTCAGGGGTGGGTCATCCGGAGCAGGTCCAGCGCCTCGTCCAGCTGGGTCTCGGTGAGCTTGCCCGAGTCGACGTGACCCCGGGAGATCACCACCTCGCGGATGGACACCTGCTTGGCCAGCGCCTCCTTCGCGATCGAGGCGGCCTCGTCGTACCCGAGGTGGCGGTTGAGCGGGGTGACGATCGACGGCGAGCCCTCCGCGTACGCCAGGCAGACCTCGGCGTCCGCGACCAGGCCGGCCACCAGCCGCTCGGCGAACAGCCGGCTGGACGCGGCGATCAGCTTGATCGACTCCAGCAGGTTGCGGCCCATCACCGGGAGCATCACGTTCAGCTCGAAGTCGCCCTGCGACCCGGCGAACGCCACCGCCGCGTCGTTGCCGACCACCTGGGCGCAGACCTGCCGCATCGCCTCGGCCACCACCGGGTTCACCTTGCCGGGCATGATCGACGAGCCGGGCTGGAGGTCGGGGATGCGCAGCTCACGCAGGCCGGCGCGCGGGCCGGAACCCATCCAGCGCACGTCGTTGGCGATCTTGTAGAGACCGACCGCGACGGTACGGAGCTGGCCCGAGGTCTCCACCAGCGCGTCCCGGGCGCCCTGCGCCTCGAAGTGGTTGCGCGCCTCGGTCAACGGCAGCCCGGTCGACTCCCGCAGCTTGCCGATCACCCGCTCGGCGAACCCCAGCGGCGTGTTGATGCCGGTGCCCACGGCGGTGCCGCCCAGCGGCAGCTCGGCCAGCCGGGGCAACGCCGACTCCAGCCGCTCGACGCCGTAGCGGACCTGCGCCGCGTAGCCGCCGAACTCCTGCCCGAGCGTGACCGGCGTGGCGTCCATCAGGTGGGTACGCCCGGCCTTGACCACCGTCTCGAACTCGGCCGCCTTCTCCTCCAGCGCGCCCGCGAGCTGCTTCAACGACGGGATCAGATCCTCCACCACGAACTGCGTGGCGGCCAGGTGGATCGAGGTGGGGAACACGTCGTTGCTGGACTGCGACGCGTTGACGTGGTCGTTCGGGTGCACGTCGCGGCCCAGCTCGCGGCTCGCGAGGGTGGCGATCACCTCGTTGGTGTTCATGTTGGACGACGTACCGGAGCCGGTCTGGAACACGTCCACCGGGAACTGGTCGTCGTAGCCGCCCTCGGCGACGTGCGCGGCGGCGGTGGCGATCGCCTGCGCCACGTCCGCGTCGATCACCCCCAGCTCACCGTTCACCAGTGCCGCCGCCCCCTTGATCTGCGCCAGGGCCTTGATCTGGGCCGGTTCCAGCCCGCGCCCCGAGATCGGGAAGTTCTGCACCGCGCGCTGGGTCTGCGCCCGCCACAGTGCCTCGGCGGGCACCTCCACCTCGCCCATCGAGTCGCGTTCGATCCGGTAGCCGGTCGCCTCTGGAGTCGTCACGCCTACCATCCTGCCGCGCCGCCGGTCGGAGTGCAGGGAAAGTGGCGGCCCCCTCAGCCCAGCTCGACCAGCAGCTTCTCGGTGTCCCGCTGGTCCGGCGTCTCGACCTGACGGAACAGCGCCAGCGCACGCCCGGCGTACCGGCGGGCCTGGTCGGGGTCGTCGTGGCGCAGGCATCGCGCGAGGCCGTCCAGGGCGCGGGCCTGCTCGTAGCGCAGGCCCAGCCGCTCGGCGTCGGCTAGCACCCGGCGGTGCAGGTCCAGCGCGCTGGCCACGTCACCCTGGTCGAAGATCGCCCGGGCCAGCAGGTTCCGGGAGGCGCACTGCCCGACCAGATCCCCGGCGTCGATCATGGCCACGAGGGCGTCCCGGTGCAGCGAGGCGGCCAGCTCCGGCCGGCCCTCCTCGCGCTCCATCATGCCCAGCTCGTTGAGCAGCTCGCCCTCGCCGTACCGGTTGCCCACCCGGCGCTTGAGCCTCAGGCCGGCGCGCAGGAGCCGGCGTGCGGGCCCGTGCTCGCCGCGCCGGTGCCGCGCCATGCTGAGGTGCCCGATCGAGTTGCCGAGCTGCCGCAGGTCGCCGGCCTGCCGTGCGACAGCCATCTGGTTGCGGCACATCCGCACAGCCTCGTCGTACCGGCCGTGCGAGATCAGGGTGAACGAGAGGTTGTTCAGCAGGTTGGACAACCACGACGACTCGCCCGACCGGCGGGCGATCGCCGCGGACTCGGTCAGGAGTTCGATACCCCGCTGGTGCTGCCCGTCGACCGCGTACGCGGTGCCGAGGTTGCCCAGCACCTTGCGCAGCTCGCCCGGCCGGTCGAGCCTGCGGTAGATACCGACCACCGCCTCCAGCCGCCGGATGGCCTCGGCGAACCGCGCCCGGCGGTAGTCCGCCGAGGCGAGATAGTTGAGCATCGTCGCAACGGCCTCCTCGTCGCCCAGGCGCTCGGCGGCCCGCAGACCGATCTGATGCGTCTCGATCAGGTCGTCCAGGCGACCGCCGTAGAAGTTGCTGACCCAGGCGACCCGGGCGAACTGCCAGCTCTGCCGGAGAAAACCCTCGTTCTCCGCCAGCCGGACGAGCGCCGTCAGGGTCGAGCGGTTCTCCTCCAACCATGCTCGGCCGAGGCCGACAGTGGCTGCCACCAGGTCGGGCCGCGCCGGCTCCGGCAGGTCGAACAGGGACGGCTCGGCGCCCGTCTCCAGCGACCGCCCGATGGACGCGGTGACCTGAAGATGGAAGTCGATGAGACGGCCCACCGCCGCCCGCCGCTCGTCGGCGGTCTCGCGTCCGGCGCCGAGCGTGCGCGCGTACTCGCGGATCAGGTCGTGCAGCTGGTAGCGGCCCGGTTCCACCTCCTCGACGAGGTGCGCGTCGACAAGTTCGTCGAGCGCGTCCTGCGCCTGCGGCAGCAGCAGGTCGGCGAGCGCGGCCGGCACCCGGTTGTCGACACACTGACCCGGGTGC
>NZ_JAGPXV010000629.1:0-3458 GCF_018070405.1 Micromonospora sp. D75 | reverse complement strand
AGCTCTGCCACTACTCGAAGCGCACCGTCGACATCGAGTACCGGTTCCGGTTCGGCGGCAGCGAGTTCGCCGAGCTGGAGGGCATCGCCAACCGCACCGACTTCGACCTGTCCACGCACAGCAAGCACTCCGGCGTCGACCTGTCGTACTTCGACCAGGGCAAGGGCGAGCGCTGGATGCCGTACGTGATCGAGCCGGCCGCCGGCCTCACCCGCGCGGTACTGGCGTTCCTGCTCGAGGCGTACGACGAGGACGAGGCGCCGAACACCAAGGGCGGCGTGGACAAGCGCACCGTCATGCGCTTCGACCCGCGGCTGGCCCCGGTCAAGGTCGCCGTGCTGCCGCTGTCGCGTAACGAGGCGCTGTCGCCGAAGGCCAAGCAGCTCGCCACCGACCTGCGCAAGCGCTGGGTGGTCGAGTTCGACGACTCGCAGGCGATCGGCCGCCGCTACCGCCGGCAGGACGAGATCGGTACGCCGTTCTGCGTCACCGTCGACTTCGACACGCTCGACGACAACGCCGTGACGGTCCGGAACCGGGACACCATGGCCCAGGAGCGCGTCTCGCTGGACCAGGTCGAGCGCTACCTGATCGAGCGCCTCCCCGGCTGCTGACCTTGCTGTAAGGAAGGGCCCCTTCTTAACGCCTCGCGTAGAGAAGGGGCCCCTTCTTAACACCCGTCGCCGGGGGAGATCGGCTCCGCCCGTACGCCGGTCGCGGCGCCCACCCCGCGCCTGGCCGCGTACGCGTCCTCGACCGTGCGCCGCACCCGGCCCGGCTCCCTGCGGATCTGCGCCGGCGTGAAGTGCAGGACCAGCACCCCGTACCGGCTCAACTCGTTGTGCCGGTCCAGCGTCCGTGCCCAGTCGGTCGGGCTGAGGTGGTACTCCCGCGAGTCGACCTCCAGCGCCACCGCGCAGTCGGCGAGGTAGCCGTCCGGCGTCGGCAGGCGGGTGCCGTCGGCCGCCGACAGCCGCGGGTTCCACAGGATCCCGCCGAGCACGCCGCTGCCGCCCAGGCACTCCCGCAGCTCGGTCTCCGGCGCGGAGCGGACCCCGTCCGTGATCTCGGCGAACGCCTTCCGGATCAGGGCGGTGCGACTGCGCCGGGCCCGGCGGATCTCCGCGTCCAGGCTGTCCAGATCGGTGAAGCCGCGCTGCACGGCCTCCGCCACCGTCGCCCGTACCGGCCGCAACTGGCGCAGGTCGCGGGCCGCGTCCACCACCGCCCGCGCCGGCGAGCACACCGGATAGAGCGCGGTCCGCCGGGCCCGCGGATCAAGCTCCAGGGCCCGCGCGATCACCGCGTGACCGGCCGAGCGGCGCCGCGCGTGGTGCGGCAGGATCAGGTGTACGTCAGCAGTGCGCGGACTGTGCCGAAAGCCGTACCAGATCAGGGCGGCCAGGCCGGTGATCTGCGCGTCGGCGCCTGCGTAGAGCGCCGCCGAGATGCGTCGCTGCTCGTCGGTGAGGGTGCCGGTGACGAGCGCGTACGTGGCCGGCAGCACGCGCTGCCACAGGCCGCGCCGGGTCTGCCGGTACAGGTACATGTCGTCGTATCCGACGCCGAGAAGCTGTGTCCGCGTGACGATCTGCTGCTGGCGTTCCGCCAGGTCGCCGAGTTCGGGTGGTTGTTCGGGCATGCCCGGCAGCGTGCGGGCTCCGCCGATCCTTCTGTGGCCCGCTCGCCCGCCCTGTGGACAGCCGGCCCGGCTGTGGAGAGCGTCCGCGAGGCGGGCCGGCTGTGATATGCGCCCTGTTAACAAGGGGCCCCTGCACTACCGGAGACGTTAATAAGGGGCCCTTCCTTACACTTGGTCGGTGACTGCCCCGACGCTGCCCGCGCTGACCATCGGCCCGCACCAGGTGTGGCCGCCGGTGGTGCTCGCGCCGATGGCCGGGATCACCAACGTCGGCTTCCGCCGGCTCTGTCGCGAGCAGGGCGGCGGCATCTACGTCTGCGAGATGATCACCACCCGGGCGCTCGTCGAGCGGAACCCGAAGACGCTGCGCATGATCGCCTTCGGCGCCGAGGAGCAGCCCCGCAGCCTCCAGCTCTACGGCACCGACCCGGAGATCACCGCCGCCGCCGTGCGGATCGTGGTCGAACGCGACCTGGCGGATCACATCGACCTGAACTTCGGCTGCCCCGTACCCAAGGTCACCCGGCGCGGCGGCGGCTCGGCCCTGCCGTGGCGCCGCCGGCTGTTCGCCCGGTTGGTCAAGGCCGCGGTGGACGCCGCGTCACCCGCCGGGGTGCCGGTCACCGTCAAGATGCGCAAGGGCATCGACGACGACCACCTGACGTACGTCGAGGCGGGGCTGGCGGCCCAGGACGCGGGCGTCGCGGCGGTCGCCCTGCACGGGCGTACGGCCGCGCAGCGCTACTCCGGCACCGCCGACTGGGACGCGATCGCCACGCTCAAGTCGGCGCTCGACGTGCCGGTGCTCGGCAACGGTGACATCTGGGAGGCCGACGACGCGCTGCGGATGGTCGCGCACACCGGCGTGGACGGCGTGGTGATCGGGCGCGGCTGCCTGGGCCGGCCGTGGCTGTTCGCCGACCTGGAGGCCGCGTTCAACGGCAGCCCCGAGCGGCGGCTGCCCTCGCTCGGCGAGGTGGCGGTGACCATGCGCCGGCACGCCGAGCTGCTGGTGGAGCAGTTCGTGGCCGGTGCCCGCAACCCGGCCCGGGGCGAGCGGGACGGCTGCACCGACTTCCGCAAGCACGTCGCCTGGTACCTGAAGGGCTTCCCGATCGGCAGCGAGCTGCGCCGCTCGCTCGCCATGATCGAGAGCTTGGCGCAGCTCGACGACCTGCTCGGCAAGCTCGACCCGGCCGTACCGTTCCCGGTGGAGAACCTCGGCCAGCCGCGCGGCCGCACCAACTCCCCGGGCAAGGTTTTCCTGCCCGACGGGTGGCTGGCCAGCCGCGACGACGACACCCCGCCGGACGGCGCCGAGCTGGACGACTCCGGCGGCTGACAACCCGGGTACGCCGAAGGGCCCGACCCCGTGGTGGGGGTCGGGCCCTTCGTGTTCGGTCAGGAGCTGTAGCCGCGGCTGGCGATCCAGCGGGCGAGCTCGTCCACGTCCATCCGGTAGGAGGCCTGGTTCGGGTTCGCCGAGTCGGCGATCGTCACGACCTTCCCGCCGTCGCGGTAGCCCACCACGCTGATGTAGTGGCCACCCTCGAAGGAGTGGGCGTTGCCGTCGGTGTCGGTCGCGGTGCCGGCGATGTTGGCCACCACGGCACGGCCGTCGTCGACGGTCTTGACCACGTCGGCGCGCAGCTTGTCGACCTTGTCGCGGTCGCGGGCCTTGTCCACGGGGATCTCGGTGGACTTGTAGACGTCCTTACCGGTCTCCTTGTTCAGTACCGGGGTGATGTCGTTGATGGAGTTGGTGCCGGCTTCGGTGGTGCCCATCTCCTCGGCCATGGCGTGTACGTCGATGTTC
>NZ_JAGPXV010000628.1:0-3459 GCF_018070405.1 Micromonospora sp. D75 | reverse complement strand
CTCGCGACCGTGACCCGCCGGCTGCGCCGGCGACGCCCGGCCGGCGGGGACGACGGCCCGCCGGCGCAGCAGCACCCCGGCGAGCGGGGCGACGGAAAGGAGACCGTTTCCTCATGACGGACGCCTCGCCCGCACCGCGCTGGCCCGGGTCGGTGGCCCTCGTGCTCGCCTCCAGCACCGGCGGGGTCGGGCAGCACGTGCGCTCGATCGCCGGGGGACTCACCGAGGCCGGAGCGTCGGTGCTGGTGTGCGGACCGGCCGCCACCGAGGAGCAGTTCGGCTTCACCGGCGTCGGCGCCCGGTTCACCCCGGTGGAGATCCCGGCCAGCCCCACGCCGGGCGACGCGCGCGCGGTCACCGCGCTGCGCCGGGCGCTCGCGGACACACCCGTCGACGTGGTGCACGCGCACGGGCTGCGCGCCGGCCTGGTCGCGGCGCTCGCCCGCCCCACCGCGCCGCTCGTCGTCACCTGGCACAACGCGGTCCTCGCGAAAGGGCTGCGCGGCGCGGCGTCCCGGCTGGTCGAGCGGATCGTCGCCCGGTCCGTGCGGGTCGCGCTGGGCGCCTCCGCCGACCTGGTCGACCGCGCCGCCGCGCTGGGCGCCGCCGACGCGCGCCTGGCCCCGGTCGCCGCGCCCACGCTGCCGCCGCCGGGCCGCCGCCGCGCCGCCGTCCGCGCCGAGTTCGGCGTCACCGCCGACCGCCCGCTGATCCTCTCGGTGGGCCGGCTGCACCCGCAGAAACGGTACGACGTGCTCATCGACGCCGCCGCTCGCTGGCGCACCCGTACCCCCGCCCCGGTCGTGGTGATCGCCGGCAGCGGACCCGCGTACCTGCCGCTGGCCGCCCGGATCTCGGCCGCCCGCGCGCCGGTGACGCTGCTCGGGCACCGCACCGACGTGGCGGACCTGCTGGCCGGCGCCGACCTCGCCGTGGTGACCAGCGACTGGGAGGCCCGGCAGCTGTTCGCCCAGGAGGCGCTGCGGGCCGGCGTACCGCTCGTCGCGACCGCCGTCGGCGGGCTGCCGGAGCTCGTCGGCGACGGGGCCGTGCTGGTGCCGCCCGGGGACGTGGACGCCGTCGACGCGGCGGTGCGCGACCTGCTCGACGACCCCGTACGCCGGGCCGAGGTGGGCCGGCGCGGCCTGGCCCGGGCCGCGACCTGGCCCACCGAGGCGGACACCGTGGCCGCGCTCGCCGACCTCTACGCCGAGCTGACACCGCAGCACTCCGCCGGGAACCGCTGATGCTGCGCCGACTGACCCCGGTCCTGCTCACCCTGGTCGTGGTGGCGCTGGGCATCACCGCGCTGGCCGCCCGGCCGGACCGCGGCGCGGACCGGCCCGGCGCCGACTTCGTGGTCCTCGTCGGCGCGGCCGGCCTGCGCTGGGACGACGTCGACCCGGAGAACACGCCGACGCTGTGGCGGATGGCCGAGCAGGGCGCGATCGGCTCCCTGTCGGTGCGGTCCGCGCACCGGCCCACCTGCCCCGTCGACGGCTGGCTCACCCTCGGCGCCGGGAACTTCGCCGCCTGGCCGGGCGCCCGTCCGGGCGGTGGCTGCCCGGCGGCCGGCGTGACTGTGGAACGGCCCGACGGCATCGGCGCGAACCTGCCCGACCAGCCCAGCGTCGTGGCGCACAACCAGGAACAGCTCGCCTGGGGCGCCAAGCCCGGCGCGCTGGCCGAGTCGGTGCGCTGCTCGGTGGCGGTGGGGCCGGGCGCCGCCGTGGCCGCCGCCCGTCCGTTCGGCCGGGTCGACAGGTACGCGCCCACGCTGCCCGAGAACCCGGCGGAACTGCTCGGCTCCTGCGTGCTGAGCATCGTCGACGCCGGCACCGTCGACGACGACGACCCGGCCGTACGGGCCGCCCAGGCGCGGCAGGCCGACGCCCGGCTGGCCCGGGTCCTCGCCGCCCGGCCGCCGCGCTCACTGGTGCTGGTCGCGGGCGTCTCCGACACCGACAACCCGGCGCGGCTGCACGTCGCGATCGCCGACGGCCCCGGCTGGACGGGCGGCTGGCTGACCTCGCCGAGCACCGCCCGCTCCGGCTACCTGCAACTGGTCGACCTGGCCCCGACCGTGCTCGCCGTGCTCGACCGGCCGGCCCCGGAACGGGCCTTCGTCGGCCGTCCCGCGGTCACCGCTGACGACCGGCCCGACGACCTGCGGGCCGCGATCGAGGCGTCGGCCGACGCGGACCGGGAGGCCGCCGCCCAGCGGCGCGTCGCCGGCTGGTTCTTCACGCTGCTCGCCGCCGCCCAGCTGGCCCTCGCGGTAGCGGTGCTGCCGCTGCTACGCCGGGCCCGCCGCCTCGCCGGCCCGCACGGACCGGAACCGGTGTCCCGGCGCGTCGTCGCCGTGGTGGAGCTGCTGCTCATCGCCGCCGCGCTGGCCGTGCCCGCGGCGCTGCTGGCCGACGCCGTGCCCTGGTGGCGCGGCAGCCACGCCGGCGTGTGGTACGCCTCGGTGACCGCGCTGCTCGTCGTCGGCGGCACCGCCCTGGTCCGGTTCAGCCCCGGGCACGAGCGCACGCTCGGCCCGCTCGGCGCGGTCGCCGGGCTGGCCACGCTCGTGGTCGGCGTGGACGTGCTCACCGGCTCCCGGCTGCAGCTCAACGGCGTGGTCGGGTACTCCGCGCTGGAGGGCGGCCGGTACGCCGGGCTCGGCACCGTCGGGCTGGGCGTGTTCGTCGCCGGATCACTGCTGTGCGGCGGCTGGCTCGCTCAGCGGTTCCGCAAGGGCTGGCGTCCGATGGTGATGGTGGCCGTCGGCGGACTGGCAGTGGTGATCGTGGGCAGCCCGTACCTGGGCGCCGACTCGATCGGCGCGATCGCGCTCACCGCCGGCGTCAGCGTCGCCGCCGCCATCTGCACCGGCGGCTGGCTCACCGTGAGCCGGCTGGCCTGGGCCACCATGGCCGCGCTCGCGGTCACCATCGGCTTCGCCCTGGTCGACCTGGGCCGTCCCGCCGACGAGCGGGGAAGCCTGGGCCGGTTCCTGGCCGCGCTCGGCGACGGCACCGGGGGGCTCACCGTGCACCGCTCCGGCGACTCCAACATCCAGACGCTGGTGAACAGCCCGCTCACCGTGCTGGCCCTGGCCGGGGCGGCGCTGGTCTGGCTGGCGTTGCTGCAGCCGTGGGGCGGCCTGATGCGGCTGTTCGGCATCTACCCGGCGATCCGGGCGGCGATGGCCGGCACCGGCGTGGCCGTCGGGCTGGGCGGCGTGCTGGGCGGCTCGGCGCTGGACGTGGCCGGCGCGGCGGCGGCGCTCGTGGTGCCCATGGCGGCGCTGTCGGCGCTGCGGGTGCTCGACCACTCCACCGACCGTACGCTGCCCGACAGCGGCCGCCCTGGCGGCGAGACGGACGCGGTACCACCGGGCGGCCCGGACAGCCCTTCCCGAGGCGGCCCCGCTGGCGACGGCCCGCCTGACGGTGCTCCGTCGGCCGGTGA
>NZ_JAGPXV010000627.1:0-3468 GCF_018070405.1 Micromonospora sp. D75 | reverse complement strand
ACTGGAGTTCTATCTGCTGGACTTCAAGGAGGGCGTGTCCTTCGCCCGGTTCGCGCAGGGCCGGCGCGACCCCAGCTGGCTGCCGCACATGCGGCTGGTCGGCATCAACGTCAACACCGACCGGGAGTTCGGCCTGGCGCTGCTGCGCTTCCTCGCCGAGGAGCTGCGCCGCCGCGCCGACGCGGCGAAGAAGCACGAGGTCACCAAGCTCGCCGAGCTGCGCGCGGTGGACCCGGACGGGCACTGGCCACGCATCGTGGCCGTGGTGGACGAGTTCCAGGCGCTGCTCGCCGGCCGGGACGTGGTCGCCCGGGAGGCCGCCGACCTGCTGGAGGACCTGGCCCGGCGGGGCCGGTCGCAGGGCATCCACCTGGTGCTCGCCTCGCAGGACGTGCGCGGCATCGAGGCGCTGTGGGGGCGGCCCGCGCTGGTCGCCCAGTTCACGCTGCGGATCGCGCTGCCGAAGGCGCTGCGCATCCTGGCCGAGCGCAACGACGCGGCGCAGTCGCTGCCCCGCCACCACGCGGTCATCAACGCCGAGTCGGGCCTGGCCGAGGGGAACGAGGTGGCCCGCATCCCGTCGGCCAGCGACTGGGAGACGTGGAGCGAGCTCCAGCACCGGCTGTGGCGGATGCGCCCGCAGGACGCCGCGCCGGCCCGGCTGTTCGACGGCGACGCGATCCCGAAGCTGGCCGACGCGCCGGACTTCCGCGCGCTGACCGCGCCGGAGCAGGGCGTCCCGCGCAACCCGGTGGCGCTGCTCGGCGAGATCATCGACGTGCAGGCCCGCTCGGCGGCGCTGCGGCTGCCCCGCGCCCCGGGCCGCAACCTGGCGGTGCTGGGCACCCGGGTGGACGAGGCGTGCGCGGTGCTCGACGCCGCCGCCCGCTCGCTGGCCCGGCAGTACCCGCCCGGCGCGGCCCGCTTCTCCATCGCCTGCCTGGACCCGGACGCCGACCCGGCCGCCCGCGCGCTCTACGAGGACCTGGCCGGGGACGCCTCCTGGTACGACGAGGAGACGGTGCCGGAGCTGATGGCCGAGGCAGGTGACGGGCTGGGCGCGCCGGGCGCGTCGCGTACCCCGCACTTCCTGCTGCTGTACGCGGTGGACGCGGCCGCGGCGGCGCTCGCCGGCAAGGCCGGTACGCGCACCGGGCTGGAGCAGCTGCGCCGGATCCTGCACGACGGGCCGGAACGGCGTACGCACGTGCTGGCCTGGTGGCGGGGCGTGGCCCGGATGCGGGCCGACCTGGGCGGCGCGGGCGCGCGCACGGATCAGATCGGCGCCTGGGTGGCGCTCGACGTGCAGGGCGGTGAGCTGGGCTCCTCGCTGTATCCGGGCAGCGGAGGGCCGGACTGGTATCCCCGGCCGTGGCGCGGTCTCTACTTCGACCGGGCGGTGCACCGCACCGGACAGGTGATCATCCCTTATGGTCCGTCCCGATGAACGAACCGGTTACCAGTGAGACGTACAGCGCGCAGATCCGCCGGCTCGCCGAGCTGACCGCCCGGGTGGCCGCCCAGCGGGCCGAGGCGCACACCTGGTACGACCAGCAGGTGGCCGCCGCGGACCGGGCGGTCACCGAGGCCACCGAGCAGGTGCGGCAGGCCGAGACGGAGGTGGCCGAGGCGTCCCGGATGGTGGAGCGGGTCGACGGCGAGGTCACTCACCTGTGGACGCAGTTGCGGGCCCGGCTCGGTGTGGGCGCCCGGCGGCTGGGTGACCCGCCCGGCCCGGTACGCGGGGCCGCCGGTGACCCGGTGCCGCTGCTGCGCGCGGTCCGGGACCTGCTGGAGCGCACCGGCGCCCCGGGTGAGCTGCCCGGCTCGGTGAATCCGCTGCTGATCGCCTGCGGCATCGGCGGGGCGCTGGTGGCGTACGCGCTGGGGGTGGCGGCGCGAGCGCTGGCGGCCGGCGCCAGCGGTGACCTGGCGGTGGGTCTGCCGGTGCTGGCGCTGGTGGTGACGCTGCTCGGCCCGGTGATCGGGCTGGCGCCCGCACGGCTGCTGGCCGACCGCCGTCACGCGGTGCTGACCCCACGCCCGATGATCCTGGTGGCCGTCTCCGGCCTGGCGACGACCCTGCTCCTGCTGACGGTGACCTACACCCGCTGACCGCCGCCCCTCACCCGCCGCCGATCATGAGGTTGGCGGCGCGACACGCCGTCGCGCCGCCGGTCAACCTCATGATCATCGGGTCAGGCGGGAACCAGGACTGCCTCCTTGAGCAGCCGGCGGGCCAGCACCAGGCGGTCGGCGTCGTCGTCGAGGCCGGGCAGGTCGCCGACCCTCGTCACCTCGCCGGTGAGCAGCGCGCGCAGCGCCGCCTCGCAGGTGCCGGGCAGGGTGAGCGTGCGGTCGGGCACGCGCAGCGTCACCCGTCCGTCGGCGGCCGGGGTGAGCTGCCAGCGCAGGCCGCCGCGCACCGCGACCTCGCTGTCCGCGTTCAGCCGGGCCAGCGCCTCGGCTTGGGCCAGCGGCCGGATCGGCGCCGGGCGGGCGGCCGGCCAGACCCGGGCACGCAGCCGGCCGGCCACCGCCGCCGGGTCGGCCCGCAGCAGCCAGTCGCGCAGCGCCTCGACGGTCTCGGTCAGCTCCGGCTCGATCGCGTCCGGGTCGGCCAGGTCCAGCCCGAACGGCAGGCTCGCGCGCAGCCGCGCGTCCTCGGCGGCCAGCGCGAGCAGTTCCTCGACCACCGCGTACCGGGTCAGCGCCCGGATGCCCACGGTCAGGTGCAGCGAGCTGGACTCCTGCGCCTGGGCGCTGTGCAGCCAGCCGCGCGGCAGGTAGAGCGCGTCGCCCGGAGAGAGCACCACGTCCAGCTCGGGGCGTCCTTCGGCGGTCGCGGAGACCTCGTCGGCCCGGCCGCCCCAGGGCTGGCGCTCCAGCGGGTCGGCCAGCACCGGCGGGTGGATGCGCCAGTGCTTGCGTCCGTCGACCTGGAGCACGAACACGTCGTGGGTGTCGTAGTGGGTGGCGAAGCCCTGGCTGCCGGCCGGGGTCAGGTAGGCGTTCACCTGTAACGGCTGGGCCAGCGCGATGCCCAGGTCGCGGGCGAAGTCGACGATCGCCGGCCAGGTGCGGTGCAGGCCCTGCAACACCAGCGTCGCGCCGTCGGCGTAGAGCGCCAGCACCTTCTCGTCGAGGACCTGGTCGCCGATCTCGGCGCCCGCGCCACCGCCGCCGGTGTACCGCGCCGCCGGCACGAGCCGGCCGTCCTTGGCGACCCGCAGGAACGGGGTACGCAGGCCGCGGCGGCTGAGCAGCTCGTCGGCGTCGGCGGGGCTGAGCAGGTCGGTGAAGCCGTCCGGGCTGGGCAGCTCCGCGGCGCGGGACAGCAGCGGGCTTCGCCCCCAGTGGTCGGCGGCGAACTTGGCCGGCTCCACCGCGACGCACCGGGCAAGCGCCTCGGCGGCGGAAAGCGGAACCGCCGGGCGGCCGTGGCCACCCGGCGGTTCCGCTTTCCGC
>NZ_JAGPXV010000626.1:0-3470 GCF_018070405.1 Micromonospora sp. D75 | reverse complement strand
CCGTGGGGGATCGCCGCGCCCCTGGCCAGCCTGGCGCCGGGCACCACGACCGCCCGCTACGCCGCCGACGCCGTACCGGCCGACCCGGGCGACCTGCCGGCCGGACGGCCCCTCGTGCTGGTGGTGCGGGACCTGCACCGGCACGACTGGATGCGGGACGCGGTGCGCCGGGCGCTCGCCGCGCGCCCGGACGCGGTGGTGGTCGAACTGGGCGTGCCCGAGCTGGTCACCGGCGTGGTGCACCTGGCCACCCACGGCGCCACCGCCGCCGCGGCCCGCGCCGCCGCCGAGGTGCTCAGCGGCGCCCGCTGACTCCCGGGCCGGCCGGGCGGGGAGGTCCCCCGGCCGGCCCGGGCCTCACGCCGGGTCGGCCACCAGGTCGGCGAACTCGGGGTGACGCTTGACGAACGCGGCCACGAACGGGCAGCTCGGCACGATCCGGCCGCCCCGGGCGCGGACCTCGTCCAGCGCGCCCCGGACCAGCGCCGCGCCGACGCCCTGACCCTGGAACCGGTCGTCGACCTCGGTGTGCGTGAAGACCAGCACCCCGTCGCCGGGGGTGTACGCGGCGAACCCGGCCAGCGCGTCGTCCACCAGGATCTCGAAGCGACGCTTGGCGGGGTTGTCCTCGACCTGAAAGCTCACCGGGCCATTCTCCCTCCGGGGCCGGCCAGCCGGTCCAGTTCGGTCAGCAGCCGGTCCACCTCCTCGACCGTGTTGTAGTGGTAGACGCTGGCCCGGACCGCGCCGCCGTCGGCGCGCAGGCCCATCGTGCGGAAGTACTCGTAGGCGTAGTAGTCGCCGTGCGACAGGCACAGCCCCGCCTCGCCCAGCGCCGCCGCCGTCTGCGCCGGGGCCAGGCCGGCCACCCGGAACGACACCGTCGGGCAGCGCCGGGCCGGTGCGCCGTAGACGGTCACGAACGACCGGCCGGTCAGCCCGGCGAACAGCCGCTCGAAGACCGCCTCCTCGTGCGCCTGCGCGGCGGCCAGCCCGGCGCGTACCCGCTCCCGCCGGTCGCCGGTCGCGGCCGGATCCAGGCCGGCCAGATGGTCCACCGCCGCGGTCACCCCGGCCAGCAGCGGGAAGCTCGGCGTGCCGTACTCGAACCGGTCCGGGACCGAGTCGGCGGAGGGAAGCAGCTTCGCCGGGCGCAGCGTCTCCCACCGCGCCGGGTCGGCGGCCATCGCCGCGAGGTGCGGCCCGGACCACTTGTACGCGCTGGTCACCAGGAAGTCCGCGCCGAGCGTGGACAGGTCGGTCGGGCCGTGCGGCACCGCGTGCACGCCGTCGACGCAGACCAGCGCGCCCGCGGCGTGCGCGGTCTTGGCGATCGCCGCCACGTCCGGCACGGTGCCGATCGCGTTGCTGCCGGCGGTCACCGCGACCAGCCGGGTCCGTTCGGTGACCAGGTCGGCGTACTGGCCGGCGGGCAGCTCGCCGCTCACCGGGTCGAACTCGGCCCAGCGCACGGTGGCGCCGGCCGCCTCGGCGGCCTGCACCCACGGCCGGACGTTCGCGTCGTGGTCCAGCCGGGACACGATCACCTCGTCGCCCGGCCGCCAGCCGGCGCCGAGCGTGCGGGCCAGGGTGTACGTCAGCGCGGTCGCGCTCGGACCGAGCACCACGCCCGACGGCTGCGCGCCGAGCAGGTCGGCGACCGCCGCCCGCAGCACGGGCAGGTCGGGGGAGCCGGCCGGGTCGAGCCGGGTCACGCGGGCCCGCCGGGCCGCCGCGAGACGCTGCCGGCGCTGCTCGGCGGCCTGCCGGCTGCCCAGGCCCAGCGCCCGCGCGATGTCGGCCCAGGTGGCGCCGTCGTGCCGGGCCCGGTCGATCAGGTCCAGCTCGCGGTCGTCCAGCCGGACCCGGGTCGCGGCGATCTCGGACAGGCCGGCCAGGCTCACTCGTCAACGCTACATTGACATGGGCCCGAGAAGGTCAGTCCTCCGGCCGTCGCGCGGCAAACCGGGCTGGTGTCTCAGCGCGGCGGCGAGACGTACAGGCCCGTCCGGCAGCCGGTCTCGCCCGGCTCCAGCCAGATCCGGTCGTACCCGGGGGATTCGATCTTCCCGGCCGGGGTGCGGACGAGCAGGAGGCAGTCCCGTTCGGCCGGTACGCCGACGGCGGCGACGAGCGCGCCCTCGTGCACCGTCGTGTCGACGGTGATCCAGTCCTGCGGGAACGCCGCCCGCACCGCGCCGGCAAGGGTGTCCGGGGTGGCGGTACGCAGCACGGCGGTGAGCCGCTGCCGCCCGTCCTCGGGCACCTTCGGCACGGGCGCGGCGATGGGGGGCGGGGGAGCAGCTCCGCTCGGACAGTCGATCTCGTGGTATGTCGTGTAGCGGTAGAGCTGGAACTCGTACCGGTAGCAGCGGGTGGCGTCGCCGGCGCTGTTGCTCGCGCCGCCGACCGACACCGGCGGTCGTTCCGGCACCGTCACCACGAACCGCACGTCGACGGTGGCCCGCTCGTCTCTGGCGGTGCGGCCGGACCAGGCCAGGGCCTCCCGCCGGACGGTCTCGTCATCGCCCAACGCGGTGCCCTGCGGCTGCTGGACGATCTCGGCCGCCGCGATCGACCCGGCGTCGCGGACCCGGTTGCGGTGCCCGAGCTCCGTGTTGAGCTGCTTCGCCTCCGCCGCCGCGACGTCGCGCGCCAGTTCGTCGCCGCTCTCCTCGCCGAATCCCCTTCCGCATCCGACCGACGCGAGCAGGAGCACCGCGAGCGCCCAGCGGACCGGCCGGTGACGGGACGGGGGTGTCGGCCCGGTGGCGCTGCGTGTCCGGTTCACCGCACGGACGTTACCGACGAGTCGGACGCCGCGCTGCCCCGTACCGCGGGGGCCGTTGGTCCCGGGTCCGACAGGCCCTCGGCCCTGCGAGCCGCGCCCGCGCACCCGGCATGCTGGGAGTGCCCGGCGCGGGCGGCGACGACATGGAGGGCAATGTGGTGATCAACGGCGGGCAGGGCACGGTGACGCCCACCGAGATCTCTCCGGCCCCCGCGACCGGGCTCGGCTCGGCCGAGGCGGCCGCCCGGCTGCGCGCCGACGGGCCGAACACGGTGGCCGCGCCACGCAAGCGCGGGCTGGCCGGCCGGATCTTCCGTCAGCTCACCGATCCGCTGGTGGCGCTGCTGCTGGCCGCCGCCGTGGTGACCACGCTGCTGCGCGACTACCCCGACACCGCGGTGATCGTGCTGGTCGTCCTGATCAACACGGCGATCGGCGTGGTGCAGGAGGTACGCGCCGACCGCGCGGTGGCGGCGCTGGACCGGCTCGCGGCGCCGACCGCGCGGGTGGTCCGCGACGGCCGTGACCTCGTGCTCCCCGCCGCCGACCTGGTCCGGGACGATCTGGTCCGGCTGGAGGCCGGCGACGTGGTGCCCGCCGACCTGGACCTCACCGACGCGGTACGGCTCAGCCTGGACGAGTCGGCGCTCACCGGTGAGTCGGTGGCGGTGACCCGGGT
>NZ_JAGPXV010000625.1:0-3476 GCF_018070405.1 Micromonospora sp. D75 | reverse complement strand
CCGCGACCCCCACCTCCCGGGCCACGTCGCCGGCGCCGACCCCGCCGGGGGTGGCGGTCGCCGCGACGATCGCGACCCGCAGCAGCACCAGCGCGGTGGCGTCGTTGACCAGGCTCTCGCCCTCCAGGATGGTGACGATCCGCCGGGGCAGGCCGACCCGGCGGGCCACCGCGGTGGCGGCGACCGCGTCCGGCGGCGCCACCACCGCGCCCAGCGCCAGGCAGATCGCGTACGGCAGGTGGGGCAGGAACCAGTGCACGACGGTGCCCACCACGAACGCGGTGAAGATGACCAGCCCGACGGCGAGCAGCAGGATCGGCCGCAGGTTGAGCCGGAACGCCGGCACCGACGTCTCCACCGCCGCCACGTACAGCAGCGGCGGCAGGATGCCCACAAGCACCAGGTCCGGGTCCAGCCGCACGTGCGGGAAGAACGGCAGGAAGGACAGCGCGAGACCGAGCACCACGAGCAGGATCGGCGCGAGCAGGCCGAGCTTGCGGGCCAGCGCCGCGCCGAACGTGGCGATGGCCAGGAAGACCACTACCTCGAACAGAGCATCCACGAGCGTCGAGCCTATGCGCCGCGGCGTCGATGTGTGATCAGGCGGCGGAGCGCAGCTTCGGCAGCACCTCCGCGCCGAACGTGTCGATGAACGCGCGCT
This sequence comes from Micromonospora sp. D75, assembly GCF_018070405.1. NCBI lineage: Bacteria > Bacillati > Actinomycetota > Actinomycetes > Micromonosporales > Micromonosporaceae > Micromonospora > Micromonospora sp. D75. Next base: position 2,815 of record NZ_JAGPXV010000625.1, on the reverse strand, counting down.
GCTCCTGCCCGACGTGGTGCAGCGCGATCTGGTCGAAGCCCAGCGCCACGTACTCCTCCAGCCAGCCGATGTGCCGGCCCAGGTCGGCGGAGACGTTCACGGTCTCGGCGACCGTCGACATCGGCACGTCGGCGCTCGCCACGTCGAAGTGCTCGGGGGTCTCCAGGTCCCAGCACACCGGCGGCGCGAACACGTTGCTGCGCCACTGGTCGTACGCGATCGCCTCGGCCTCGGCCTGCTCGGGCGCCCAGCTCACGTGCACCTGCAGGTGCAGCGGGCCGCGTCCGCCCGCGCCCCGGTAGGCGTCGATCATCCGGCGCAGGTGCTCGACCGGCGCGTTGACGGTGATCAGCCCGTCCGCCCACTCGGCGCACCAGCGTGCGGTGGCGACGCTGACCGCGGCGCCGACCAGCGCGGGCGGCTCCTCCGGCCGGGTCCACAGCTTCGCCCGGTCCACTGTGACGAGGCCGTCGTGGCTGACCTCCTCGCCGGCCAGCAGCGCCCGGATCACGTCGACGCACTCGCGCAGCCGCGCGGAGCGGACGTCCTTGCGCGGCCAGACCTCGCCGGTGATGTGCTCGTTCGCCGCCTCGCCGGTGCCCAGCGCGGCCCAGAACCGGCCCGGGTACATGGCGCCGAGCGTGCCGATGGCCTGCGCGATGATCGCCGGGTGGTAGCGCTGGCCCGGCGCGTTCACCACGCCGAAGGACAGGTTCGTGGCCTGGAGCGCGGACCCGAGCCAGGACCAGGCGAACCCGGACTGGCCCTGCCGCTCGCTCCACGGCGAGAAGTGGTCGGAGCACATGGCCGCGTCGAAGCCGGCGCGCTCGGCGTGGATCACCGCCTCCAGCAGCCGGGCCGGGTGGATCTGCTCGTGGGATGCGTGGAAGCCGAACGCCGTCATGGTGGGCACTCCTACCCGTGACGGCGTCCGGCCAATCGCGTCTACTCGGAGTGCGCTCCGGCGCCCGCGCCGGCCTGGCCCTCGCCGATCCACACGGTCTTGGTGTTGCAGAACTCGCGCATGCCGGCGGCGGACAGCTCGCGGCCGTACCCGGAGTTCTTCACGCCGCCGAACGGCAGCTCCGGATAGGACGTGGTCATCCCGTTGATGAACACGTTGCCGGCGTCCAGGTCGACGGCGAAGCGCTCCTGCTCGGCCGGGTCGTTGGTCCAGGCGTTGGAGCCGAGGCCGAAGCTGGTGCCGTTGGCCACTTCGATCGCCTCGTCGTACGAGCCGACCCGGTAGAGCCCGGCGACCGGCCCGAACACCTCCTCGGACCACATCCGCATCTCCGGGCGCAGGTCGGTGACCACGGTCGGCGGGTAGTACCAGCCGTCCCCGGCCGGCTTCTCACCGCCGCAGAGCACCGTCGCGCCCTGGTCCACCGCGTCGGTGACCTGGGCGTGCACCTCGTCGCGGCCACGCTCGCTGGCCAGCGGGCCGACGTCGGTGCCGTCGTCCATCGGGTCGCCGACGCGCAGCGCCGCCATCCGGGCGGCGAACTTCTCGGCGAACGCGTCGAACACGTCGGTGTGCACGATGAACCGCTTCGCGGCGATGCAGGACTGACCGTTGTTCTGGCAGCGGGCGGTGGTGGCCACCTCGGCGGCGGTGTCCAGGTCGGCCGAGGGCATCACCACGAACGGGTCGCTGCCGCCCAGCTCCAGCACCGTCTTCTTGATCTCCCGGCCGGCGATCTGGGCGATGGACCGGCCGGCCGGCTCGCTGCCGGTGAGCGTGGCGGCGCGGACGCGGGGGTCGCTGAGGATCCGGTCGACCGCGTCGGAGCCGACCAGCAGCGTGGTGAACGCGCCCTCGGGGAACCCGGCCCGCCGGAACAGGTCCTCCAGGTAGAGCGCGGTCTGCGGCACGTTCGAGGCGTGCTTGAGCAGGCCGGTGTTGCCCGCCATCAGGGCCGGGGCGGCGAAGCGCATGACCTGCCACAGCGGGAAGTTCCACGGCATCACCGCGAGCACCGGGCCGATCGGCTGGTAGCGCACGTACGCCCGCTTCGCCTTGACCGCGGCGGCGTCGGCCGGCTCGTCGGCGAGCATCCGGGGCGCGTTGTCGGCGTAGAAGCGGCACGCGGTGGCGCACTTGGTGACCTCCGCCTTCGCGGCGGCGTACGTCTTGCCCATCTCGGTGGTCATCAGCCGGGCCGTCTCGTCGCGCTCGGCGTCGAGCCGGTCGGCGGCGGCGGTGAGCCACCGGGCCCGCTGCGCGATGGTGGTCTCACGCAACTGCCGGAAGGCCAGGTCGGCCCGCTCGATCGCGGCGTCGATCTGCTCGTCCGACATCGCGTCGTACGTCTTGAGCACCTGTCCGGTGGCGGGATTGGTGGTGGCGATGGGCATGTCGTCCTCCTGTCACTCGAACAGCGAGTGCCGCACGCCCGGCTCCTCCCGGCGGCGCGCGGCGCGGCGGCGCTGGATCACGACCAGGTCGACCACCGCCACCACGGCGAGCAGTGCGCAGACCACGCCCAGCCAGGCGATGTTCGCGGCGAACGCGAGCACCGCGAAGACGGTCATCACGACCAGACCGAACGTCGCCAGCACGAGCCGCAGGTTCAGGGCGCTGTTCGGGTGGCCGACCGGGCCGCGGGCGCGCCGGGGTTGTGATCGGGTCATTCCTGGGGCCTACCCCGGCACGGGCGGGGATAACCGGCCGGGGCGGGAACGCCGGTGATCCGGGACACCCGGCGGGCGGTCGCCGGATGCGCGCTGCGGGCGGGTGCGTTACTTCGGGGTGCCGGTTTCCGGCGGAGATCCCGCGGGCCGGTGGAGAGGATGGCATGACCACGACGCAGGC
>NZ_JAGPXV010000624.1:0-3477 GCF_018070405.1 Micromonospora sp. D75 | reverse complement strand
CCGACAGCACCCGGCGCAGCACCTCGTGCACCACCTCCTCGCGGATCTCCGCGTCGGTACGCAGGTGCACCCGGAGCAGGTCACCACGGGTGACGATGCCGGACAGCCGGCCCAGGTCGTCCAGCACCGGCACCCGCTTGACCGCCTCGCGGTCCATCAGCCGAGCCGTCGCGGCCAGCGAGGCGCGCTCGTGGGTGGTGACCGCCGGTGCGGTCATCAGGTCCCCGGCCACCAGCGCGTCGGCCTTCTCCCGGGCGGTACGGCGCCGCCGCCCCTCGAACACCCGGCGCTCGTCCGGGTGACCGGCCCGCTCCACCTTGTGCAGCAGGTCCGCCTCGGAGATCACGCCGAGCACCCGGTGGAACGAGTCGACCACCGGCACGCCGCTGATCCGCTTACGCACCAGCACGTCGACGATCTCGCGGTACGGGGTCTGCTCCGTCACCGCCGCGACGTCCCTGGTCATCACGTCGGCCACCTGCCACGTCCTCATCACGACCTCCTCGTACCGGGCCTTCACCTGCGACGATAGGCCGCCGCAAACGCCCTGGTCAGGGGCGGCGGACCGGCGGGGAGGGGCCGACCGGACCGGGTACGGACGGGACCAATGACCCGGTCGTCAGGGCACCGGTAGGCCCTGCTCCGGGAGGCGGCTCGGCGGTGGAATGAATGTGCCACCGGGAAGCGCGGTGCGAGGCACAGGAAGGGACGTGGAGACCATGACCGCGACAATCGAGCGGACCCCCGCCGTCAAGCGGACCCCCGCCGCCACCACCGCTCCGGCGGCGCACATCGAGACCACCCGGCAGAAGGCCACCCGGTACGTGTGGGCCGGCCTGCGGCTCGCGCTGGGCTGGATCTTCCTCTGGGCCTTCCTCGACAAGATGTTCGGCCTCGGCCACGAGACTGCGGCGAAGAACGCCTGGATCAACGGCGGCAGCCCGACCAAGGGCTTCCTGGGCAACGCGGTCGAGGGCCCGTTCGCGGACCTCTACCGGAACATCGCCGGCGCGGCCTGGGCGGACACGCTGTTCATGCTCGGCCTGCTCGGCATCGGTGTCGCGCTGATGCTCGGCATCGGCATCCGGATCGCCGCCGTGGCCGGCGGACTGCTCCTGGTCCTGATGTGGACGGCCGTGCTGCCCCCGGCGAACAACCCCTTCATGGACGACCACCTCATCTACGCGGGCCTGTTGGCCGGTCTCGCCCTGGTGGGCGCCGGCAACACCCTCGGCCTCGGCCGGATCTGGGCGAAGCTCCCCCTGGTCCAGCGTCTCCCCTGGCTGAAGTGAACCAGCCCGCTGCGGGGCGGGCGTCGCCGACAGGCGGCGCCCGCCCCCTTCTCGTGTCCCCGCCACGCCGGTGTGCGGGGACCGGCGCGTATCGGCCGGTCGCGATCCGGCAGGATCGACGGTGACCACACCGTCAGCACCGAGGAGACCGTTCATGGACAAGCCCCAGGTCGGCCCGATCGAGGGCGCGCCGCCCGCGGATCTGGTCGTCGAGGACATCACCGTCGGCGACGGCCCGGAGGCCCGCCCGGGCCAACTGGTGAGCGTGCACTACGTGGGCGTGGCCCACTCGAACGGCCGCGAGTTCGACGCCTCGTGGAACCGGGGTGAGACGTTCGAGTTCCCGCTCGGCGGCGGCCAGGTCATCGCCGGCTGGGACCAGGGCGTCGTCGGCATGAAGGTCGGCGGCCGGCGCAAGCTCACCATCCCGCCGCACCTGGGCTACGGCGCCCGCGGCGCCGGCGGCGTCATCAAGCCGAACGAGACGCTCGTCTTCGTGGTGGACCTGCTCGGCGTGCGCTGAGCACAGCGCCGTTCACGTCGGGCCGTCGGCACTCGCGCCGGCGGCCCGACGTGTGCCCGGCGGCCCGCTCCCGTTCAGGCCGCGCACGCCACCATCTCGTGGGTGCGGCCGGACCGGTCGTGGGCACGGCTCGGCACGTCCTGCGAGCGGTCGGAGCAGCGCACCGGGAGCACCCGGTGCAGGCCGGTCACCCGCAGCACCCGGGCCACCACCGGGTCCGGGTCGACGAGCACCAGCTCGCCACCGCGGGCCCGGACCCGCAGGTGGGTGGCGACGAGCGCGCGGACCCCGGCGGCGGACAGCAGCCGCACACCGGACAGGTCGACCCGCAGCACCGGCCGCGCCGGCGCGGCCCAGAGCGCGGCCCGGAACGCCGTCACGGTGGCGATGTCGATCTCGCCGACCGGACGCAGCTCGACCACGTGATCGTGCACGTCCATCGCCACGTGGAAGCGCTCAACGCTGTGTACCATGCGGCCAAACCTACCCGGCCCCACCGACATTTCCGGGCCTCGCGGCGGGGGTTCCGGGTACTGTCCGGGAACCGACCCCGAGCCGTCTCAGGGTCATCCCGCAGCCGCCGCCACGGGCGCGAAACGCCGTCGGGCACTGCCCTTCGCGACGCCGCCGGGCCACAATGAGCCGATGGCCGTCCCCCGCCCGCGTGCGCCCCTGCTGATCCGGCCGGTCCGCGAGCCGGCGACCGTGCCGCCGCCGCTGACCGGGCCCTGGACGCCCGCCGACACCCGGCTCGACCGGGCCGACCTGCTGCCGTTGCCGGCCGGCGGGCACGGGCCGGAGGACGTGGTGGTCGACGCCGACGGCCGGGTGGTCAGCGGCGACGAGGACGGCCGGCTCTGGTGGTGGCCCGCCGACGCGCCGGCCGGCACCCGGCCCACGCTTCTGGCCGAGACCGGCGGACGGCCGCTGGGCATCGAACGGGACCCGGTCGACGGCGGGCTGCTCGTCTGCGACGCGTACCGGGGACTGCTGCGGGTCGACCCCGCCGGCGCGGTGCACGAGCTGACCGGGACCGCCCCGCCGGTGCACCTGGCCGACAACGCGGCGGTCGCGAGCGACGGCACCGTCTACTTCACCGACTCCTCCGACCGCTTCCCGCTGTCGCACTGGAAGCGGGACCTGCTGGAGCACCGGCCCAACGGGCGGGTGCTGGCCTACGACAGGCGCACCGGGCGCACCGACGTGGTGGCCGACGGGCTCTACTTCCCCAACGGGCTGGCGCTCACCCCGGACGAGTCGGCGCTGATGCTCGCCGAGACCGCCACCCACCGGCTGCTCCGGATCGACCTGCCGGGCGGGCGGGCCACGGTGCTGACCGACCTCCCGGCGTACCCGGACAACATCTCCGCGGTGGGTGACGGGACGTACTGGGTCGCGTTGCCCAGCCCCCGGCTGGCGGCGATGGAACGGCTGCTGCCGCATCCGCGCGTCCGCCAGCTCGTCGCGCTGCTGCCCGGCGCGGTGCAGCCCCGGCCGCGCCGTTACGGGCTGGTCGCGCTGGTCGACGGCGCGGGGCGGGTGCTGCGGACGCTGCACGGCCCGAGCGGGGCGTACCCGATGGTCACCGGTGTGCGGCAGAACGGCCGCCGGCTCTGGCTGGGCAGCCTGACCGCGGCCGGGGTGGCCCGCGTCGACCTGGAC
>NZ_JAGPXV010000623.1:0-3483 GCF_018070405.1 Micromonospora sp. D75 | reverse complement strand
CCGCGAGACCGGGTACAACTACCGGCTCAGCAACCTGCTCGCCGCCCTCGGCCGCGCGCAACTCGTACGGCTCGACGGCATGATCGGCCGGCGCCGGCGTCTGCGGAACCGCTACGCCGAGCTGTTCGCGTCCGTTCCGGGCGTCGAACTCGTCGGTGCGGCCGACGACACCTCGAACTGCTGGCTGACAGTGATCCGGGTACGCCCCGACCGCGCCGGATGGCAGGCGGCCGAGCTGGCTGAACAGCTGCGGAAGCGGGACATCGAGACGCGGCCGGTCTGGAAGCCGATGCACCAGCAGCCGGCCTTCGCCGGGGCGGAGAGCGTCCTCAGTGGCGCCGCCGACGACCTGTTCGTCCAGGGGCTGACCCTGCCGAGCGGCAGCGCGCTCACCGAGCCGCAGATCAGCACGGTGCTGGGCGCGATCGGCGAGTTCCTGTCCGCCCGGATCGGGACGTAGCCGCATGACGCCCCTGCTGATCGTGGGGTGCGGTGGCCACGGGCGGGAGCTGCTGACCATCGCCCGGGCGGTGGTGGCGGCCGGCGGACCGGACTGGCAGCTGATCGGCTTTGTCGACGACCACCCCTCGGAGGAGAACCTCAAGCGGGTGCAGCGCCTGGACGTGCCGTACCTCGGCGGTGTCGCGTGGCTGCGCGAGGCACCGCCGCAGACTCATCACGTCATCGGCATCGGTGACCCGAGGATCCGCCGGGCGGTGGCGGCGAGGATCGACGCCTATGACCTTCCGGCCGCCAGCCTCGTGCACCCGGACGCCACCATCGGCCCGGACAACCGGTACGGCCCGGGGTTCGTCGCCTTCGCGGGCGCACGTGTCACCACGAACGTCACCATCGGCCGGCACGTCCACCTCAACCAGAACGTCACCGTCGGGCACGACAGCACCCTCGGCGACTTCGTGTCGGTCAACCCGCTCGCCGCCGTCTCCGGTGACTGTCACCTGTCCGAGGGCACGCTCGTCGGCACCAACGCCGCGGTGCTCCAGGGCCTGCGGGTCGGCCGGGACAGCACTGTCGGCGCCGGTGCCTGCGTGGTACGCGATGTCGGCGAGCGGACGGTCGTGAAGGGTGTGCCGGCCCGCTGATCCGGCGCTCCCGCGGCGGGCGGCGCCGGCACCGCCCGCCGTATCGGGGTCAGCGACGGATGCCCGCCCAGTCGTGGTGCCGACGGACCGTGGAGAGAATGAAGTCGACCACCCGGCGTGACGTGTCGGTGACCTGGTAGTCGGCCGGACAGGGCACGCCCTCCGCCTGGTGCTGGCGGACGGTCACCCGGACCGCCTCGGTCACGCCCGCGGGATCAAGCCCGGTCATGATGATGCCTCCGGCGTCGAGGGCCTCCGGACGCTCGATCGACTCCCGGAGCGTGACGGCGGGGAATCCCAGGATCGCCGCCTCCTCGCTGATCGTCCCGCTGTCCGACAGCGTGCAGTACGCGCTGGTCTGCAGGTGGACGTAGTCGGGCAGGCCGAAGGGCTCGTGGAAGACGATGCCGTCGAGCAGGTCCGCCTCCGGCGCCAGCGCCTCCAGCCGGTTGCGCGTGCGGGGATGCGTGGAGACGAGGACCGGGAACCCCCATTCGTCCCGGACCGCGTACAGGCATTCCAGCAGCCGGGCGAGCCGGTCCGGGCGGTCGACGTTCTCCTCGCGGTGCGCGCTGACGAGGAAGTACCGGCCCGCGTTCAGCCCGAGCCGGCTCAGCACCGTGGACGCCGCGATCGCGGGCCGGTAGTGCTCCAGCACCTCCCGCATGGGCGAGCCGGTGTGCAGGATCCGCCGTGGATGCAGGCCCTCGGCCAGGAGGTTACGACGCGCGTGTTCGCTGTAGACCAGGTTGAAGTCGGCGATGTGGTCGACGAGGCGACGGTTGGTCTCCTCCGGCACGTTCAGGTCGAAGCACCGGTTGCCCGCCTCCATGTGGTAGACCGGCACCTTCATCCGCCGCGCCATCAGGGCGCCGATGCTGCTGTTGGTGTCCCCGAGAACGAGCAGGGCGTCCGGGCGCAACTCGGCGATCGCGGACTCCATGCCGATCAGCACGCCACCGAGTACGCGCCCCAGGGACGCGGTGTCTACCTGCAGGAAACGATCGGGCTCGCGGATCCGCAGTTCCTTGAAGAAGACGTCGGAAAGAGTGCTGTCCCAGTTCTGCCCGGTGTGCACGAGCACGTGCTCCACAGTGTCGTCGAGGCGCGCGATCACCCGGGAGAGCCGGATTATCTCCGGCCTGGTCCCCACCACCGTCATCACCCGTGTCATGAACTGCCTTTCGCCCAGCCGGCCCAGCTTCCACCAGCGACCTCTGCTCGTTGGATCAACGAGCAGGCGACGCGCCCGGTGGCGGCCGGACGGGAGCAGCCGACGGATTACGCCGCTTATTGCCGCTATCTCCAGCTTTGGCTCGTTATGAGGAAGTAACGTGCAGTTGCGATGTGAGCTCCCGTCAGGCACGGGGGAGACTGGAGGAGATGTGGCTTCCTCGCTTTCGGGCCGGCGCTTCCTGATCACCGGCGGCACCGGCTCGTTCGGCCAGACCATGGTCGTCCGCCTGCTGAAGGCCGGCGCCGAAGAGGTACGGGTGCTCAGCCGTGACGAGTCCAAGCAGGACGCGATGCGGCACCGGCTCCGGGACGACCGGGTCCGCTACTACGTCGGCGACGTCCGCGACCACGACAGCACGCTGAAGGCCACCCGGGGAGTCGAGTACGTCTTCCACGCGGCGGCTCTCAAGCAGGTGCCCTCCTGCGAGTTCTTCCCGCTCGAAGCGGTCCGGACCAACGTCCTGGGCAGCGCCAACGTCGTGGACGCCTGCGAGCGCAACGGCGTCGAGGCGCTGGTGCTGCTCAGCACCGACAAGGCCGTCTACCCGGTGAACGCGATGGGCATGACCAAGGCGCTGATGGAGAAGGTGGCGCAGGCCCACGCGCGCAACAACCCCGGTGCCCGTACCCGGGTCTGCTGCGTCCGGTACGGCAACGTGATGTACTCCCGCGGCTCGGTGATCCCGCTGTTCGTCGAGCAGATCCGCGGCGGCGTGCCGCTCACCGTGACCGAGCCGACGATGACCCGCTTCCTGATGTCGCTGGAGCAGTCGGTCGAACTCGTCGAACACGCCTTCCACCACGGCCAGCCGGGTGACGTGTTCATCCGCAAGGCGGACGCCTGCACGATCGAGGACCTCGCCGTGGCCCTGTGCAACCTGTTCGGCGTGCCGGCGAAGTTCGACGTGCTGGGCATCCGGCACGGCGAGAAGCTGTACGAGACGCTGGCCAGCCGCGAGGACCTGGCCCGCGCCGAGGACTTCGGTGACTTCCTCCGGGTGCCGGTGGACAGCCGCGACCTGAACTACGGCCTGTACTTCGACGAGGGCGACACGAACCGGGAACACCGCGTCGACTACCACTCCCACAACGCGCGCCGGCTCGACGTCGCGGAAGTGATGGAACTGCTGGTCAGCCTGCCGGA
>NZ_JAGPXV010000622.1:0-3487 GCF_018070405.1 Micromonospora sp. D75 | reverse complement strand
GGCCGGCGACTATCGCGCGGCTGCGGATCACCGGCAGCAGCGCCGCCACCGACACGCCCGCCAACTGCCGGGCGAGCTGGCGGAACCGCTCCGGGGGCAAACTCACCCAGCGCCGGAACTGGGTGGTGAACGTGCCGACGCTGGAGTACCCGACCTGGGCGCTGATCGCCGTGACGGTGAGCGAGGAACGCAGCAGCAGCCGCCGCGCCTCGGCCATCCGCAGGGCGGCCAGGAAACGTGCCGGTGTCATCGAGGTGGCCTGCTTGAACACGCGATGGAAATAGAAGGGGCTGAACGGGGCAAGGCGCGCCAGCGTTTCCAGCGGCAACGGCCTGCCGAGCTCTCTTTTCATGTGCTCAATCACCCGGACAATGGCGGCCGACCGGCCGTCATGTTCCTTGCAGTCGGCACCTGAAAACTGCCCCATGGCCCCTCCATCGCTACCCGGAAACCGTGACCAATAGTGCTGTGCGGCTCTTGAACGAGTCTTGATTTGCCGCACGCGGGCCGCTCCGGCGCCCTCGGCGGCAGGCGATACGTGCTGGCCGGAGCCGGTGCGGGACCCACTTCCAGGCTTGCGCGCACCCGGCTTCACGCGCCCGCCGAAGCGGTGCCGACGGTCACCTGAGGCAACACAGCAACCTGCGAGAAGACAGTCGCCGAGGCGTTCCGCGAGTATTGGCCAGAGCGGGCACGCCAATCGAAGAACTTCTCTGCAGGCGAGCAGGATCCGCACGCGTACACCCACGGCGAATTGGACTTGCCATGGCCCGAATATTGTTGGCACTGCGACAACGAATCCTGACGCCGGATAAGCGCGAGGCGTTGTTTGACACACGCGGCTTCCATGTCAAGAACGACTCCGCGCGGCAGGCCCTGGAAAGCGCCGGGCAGAGTTTCATCGGCGGTTTCGGTGACGCCGCCGGGGCGCCGGAGCCCCGGGCCGCCGAGGAACTGCTGGAAAGCCGGCCGGCGCCGCTGCGCGGCTTCGCCTACGAGGGCGCCGCGATGGCGTACGCCCTGATGGACGGCCTCCGCCCCGGCGGCGGCCGGGGCATGGCGCGGTTCCTGGCCGGGCGCGGCGACGCGCACGTCTACATGGCCCACGTGGGCGCCGGCTGGGCCATGGCCCGGCTGCCCCGCTGGCGCCGGCCGGCGATCCTCCCGCCCGACCCGCTGCTGCGCTGGCTCGCCCTCGACGGCTACGGCTTCCACCAGGCCTACTTCCACACTGGCCGGTACGTCCACGCACGGCACCGCGACCCGGCGCACATCTGGCCGGCGGAGCTGCGGCACTACGCGCCGCACGCGGTGGACCAGGGCATCGGCCGGGCGCTGTGGTTCGTCGCCGGCGCCGACCCGGCCGAACTGGTCCGGCTGCTCCACCGGTTCCCCGCCGACCGGCACTCCGACCTGTGGAGCGGGGTCGGCCTGGCCGCCAGCTACGCCGGTGGCGCCGATCTGACGGAACTGCGAACGCTGCGCGAGGCGGCCGGCGAGCACCGGGCGGCGCTCGGCCAGGGCGCCGCGTTCGCGGCCAAGGCCCGGATGCGGGCCGGACACGTGCCGACGCACACCGCTGTCGCGGTCGGCGCGTTCTGCGTCACCAGCATCGAGCAGGCCGCCGCGATCACCGATGCCGCCCTGACCGATCTGACCGACTCGGCGTCGCTGCCCGCCTTCGCGGTGTGGCGTCAGCGGATCGCCGACCATCTCGTACTGCTGGGGAGGTGCTGACCGGGTGTCCATGATCCTGGGTTGGGGCCGACGTCATCTCGCCGGGCTGACCGCCCTGCTGCTGATCGTCGGCCTGTTCCTGATCGCCGAGCCGGCCACTGCTACCGACGAGGAACGGCGACGGGTGGCCGCGGGCTACCGGTTCACGCCGCTGTCGATCGCGATCCCGGGTGGTCTGCCGCAGCAGAGCATCCGCCGGGTCAACAAGGAGTACACGCACATCGACGCGTGGATCTCGTCGGTGGGCGCCGGGGTCGCCATGAACGACATCGACGGCGACGGCCTGGCCAACGACCTCTGCGTCACCGACCCGCGGATCGACCGGGTGGTGGTCACGCCGACGCCCGGGGCGCGCCAGGAGCGGTACCAGCCGTTCGTGCTCGACCCGGCGCCGCTGCCGATGGGGCCGCACATGGCGCCGATGGGCTGCGCGCCCGGCGATTTCAACGAGGACGGCCGCACCGACCTGCTGGTCTACTGGTGGGGCCGGACACCGGTGATCTTCCTGGCCCGCCCGGACGCCACCGGTCTGTCCGCGGCGGCGTTCCAGCCGGTCGAGCTGGTCCCCCGGCCCGCCGCCGCCGACGGCGGCTACACCGGGCCGCGGTGGAACACCAACACGGTGAGCGTGGCGGACTTCGACGGCGACGGTCACGAGGACGTGTTCGTCGGCAACTACTTCCCCGACGGCCCGGTGCTCGACCACACGGTCAGCGGCGGCGTGGCGATGAACAGGTCCATGTCGGCCGCGTACAACGGCGGGCGCGACCATGTCCTGCGCTGGACCGGCGCGACCGCCGACAGCGTCACCTTCGCCGACGTGCCGGACCTCTTCGACGACGACGTCTCCCGCGGCTGGGCACTCGCGTCGACCGCCACCGACCTCGACGGCGACCTGCTGCCCGAGCTGTACGTGGCGAACGACTTCGGCCCCGACCGGCTGCTGCACAACCGCTCCACGCCGGGCCGGGTGCGGCTGGCCCTGGTCGAGGGCGAGGGCAGCCGGCTCACCGTGCCCAAGTCGAAGATCCTCGGGCACGACTCCTTCAAGGGCATGGGCGTGGACGTCGGCGACCTGGACGGCGACGGCCTCTACGACATGTACGTCGGCAACATCACCACCTCGTTCGGCATCCAGGAGAGCAACTTCGCCTTCGTCAACCAGGCCCGGGACACCGACGACCTGCGGCAGCGGCTCGCCGACGGGCGGGCGCCGTTCGTCGACCGCAGCGCCCCGCTCAACCTCGCCTGGAGCGGCTGGAGCTGGGACGTCAAGATCGCCGACCTGACCAACAGCGGCCGGCCCGACATCGTGCAGACCAGCGGCTTCGTCAAGGGCGAGGTGAACCGGTGGGCGCAGCTGCAGGAGCTGGCCACCGCCAACGACACGCTGCTGGAGCACACCTCGGCGTGGCCACGGGTCCGGCAGGGCGACGACATCGCCGGCGGGCAGCCGCTGCGCCTGCACGCCCGGATGCCCGGCGGCGCCTACGCCGACATCGCCGGCCAGCTCGGCCTGGCGGTGCCCATCCCGACCCGGGGCATCGCGCTCGGCGACGCCGACGGCGACGGCCGGCTGGACATGGCGGTGGCCCGGCAGTGGGACGCGCCGGTGTTCTACCGCAACGACAGCCCCGGCACCGGATCGCAGCTGTCCCTGAAGCTGAACCGGCCGCCGGCCGGCGACGCCGCCACCGGCTCCCCGGTGATCGGCGCGGACGTCACCGTCCGCACCCCGGACGGCCGTGTG
>NZ_JAGPXV010000621.1:0-3490 GCF_018070405.1 Micromonospora sp. D75 | reverse complement strand
CCGCCGCGGTGCCGCTGCGGACCGACCCGGTCGCGGCGCCCGCCGCCGCGGCGGCCCACGACGAGGCGGACAGCGGGCCGCCGTCGTCGGTGGAGGACGCGATCGAGGTGTACGCCCCGAGCGGCGCGCCGGCCGACCTGACCGGCGCGCTGTGCTGGCTGCTCGACGGGCTGGGCGAACGGGAACACCTCGCGGTCACCGCGTACCTCGACCCGCGGGCCGACGCGGCGCTGGCCGGGCTGCGCCCGCTGCTGGCACGGCACACCCGGCGGCCGGTCACCTTCACCTGGGGACCGCGCCGGCCGGAGCACACGGACACCGGCGGCCGGCACCTCCAGATCACCGGTGCGGTCACCGATGATCTGGAAGTGCCCGGTCGTCCGTACACCTTCGCGCAGCTCCAGGCGGCCCAGGCCGCCGGTGACCGGCGGGCCCTGGCCGGCCGGGAACGACCGGTGCTGCGACTGCACCTGACCAAGCGGGCGGCTGGCGTCGCCCAGCTGCTGGATACGGCCGGACGGACACGCACGTGACGATCAATGACCTGGAATCAGCGGACCGAGACGCAGGAGGAGGTGGCCCGGTGAACCCGCTGCGCGACGTCCAGGACCGGCGGTTGCCCCGGATCCCCGAGCCGTGTGCCCTGGTGATCTTCGGGGTGACCGGCGATCTGGCCCGCAAGAAACTACTGCCGGCGGTCTACGACCTGGCCAACCGGGGGCTCCTGCCGCCCGGTTTCGTGGTGCTGGGCTTCGCCCGCCGGGACTGGGGCGACGGCGACTTCGAGTCGGTGGCGCACGAGGCGGCCAAGAAGCACGCCCGCACCCCGTGGCGGGAGGAGGTGTGGGCCCGGCTGGCCGGCAACATCAAGTTCGTCGGCGGCTCGTTCGACGACGACGCCGCGTTCGACCAGCTCGCCGCCACGCTCGACGAGCTGCGCGACTCGCACGGCATCGCCGGCAACGCCGCCTTCTACTTCTCCATCCCCCCGGCGGCCTTCCCGGTGGTGCTCAAGCAGCTCGCCCGCACCGGCATGGCGGACAACGACAGGTCCGGCGGCTGGCGCCGCGTGGTGGTGGAGAAGCCGTTCGGCAACGACCTGCCCTCGGCCAAGGCGCTCAACGACCTGGTCGACGACGTCTTCACCCGCCAGGACGTGTTCCGGATCGACCACTACCTGGGCAAGGAGACGGTCCAGAACATCCTGGCGCTGCGGTTCGCGAACAACCTGTTCGAGCCGCTGTGGAACTCCAAGTACGTCGACTCGGTGCAGATCACCATGGCCGAGGACGTCGGCATCGGCACCCGGGCCGCCTTCTACGACTCCGTCGGCACCGCCCGTGACGTGCTCCAGAACCACCTGCTCCAACTGCTCGCGCTGGTCGCGATGGAGGAGCCGACGAGCTTCGACGCCGACGAGATCCGCGCCGAGAAGCTCAAGGTGCTCAAGGCGATCACCGTGCCGCACGACGTCTCCGAGGACACCGTGCGGGGCCAGTACCTGCCCGGCTGGGTGGGCGGCGAGCGCGCCAAGGGCTACCTGGAGGAGGAGGGCGTCCCGGCGGACTCCACCACCGAGACGTACGTGGCGGTGAAGCTGGGCATCCAGAACCGGCGCTGGGCCGGGGTGCCGTTCTACATCCGGGCCGGCAAGCGGCTGCCCCGGCGGGTCACCGAGGTGGCCATCATGTTCAAGAAGGCGCCGCACCTGCCGTTCAACGCCGCCGACATGGAGTCCCTCGGCCCCAACCAGCTCGTCATCCGCGTGCAGCCGGACGAGGGCGTGGTGCTGAAGTTCGGCTCCAAGGTGCCGGGCACCACGATGGAGGTCCGCGACATCGCGATGGACTTCCAGTACGGCGAGGCGTTCACCGAGTCCAGCCCCGAGGCGTACGAGCGGCTCGTGCTGGACGTGCTGATCGGCGACCGGACGCTGTTCCCGGACGCCGCCGAGGTCGAGCAGAGCTGGCAGGTCGTCGACCCGCTGGAACACGCCTGGGAGGGCACGACGCCGGAGCCGTACCGGGCCGGCGAGTGGGGACCCCGGGCCGCCGACGAGATGCTGGCCCGCGAGGGCCGGGCTTGGCGGAGAGCGTGAGCGAGCACTGCGAGCGAACCAGGAGGCTCCATTGATCGGGCTGTGGGACACCACCGGCAACGAGGTGGTCAAGGCGCTGGCCGCGGAACGGCGCAGCGCGGGCGGGGTGGCCAGCGGCATGGCGCTCACGCTGATCGTGGTGGTGGACGAGAAGCGGGTCCGGGAGGCCGAGGCGGCCGCCACCATCGCCGCGGCGGCGCACCCCTGCCGCCTGCTCGTGGTGGTCCGCTCCGACGTGGAGCGCGACCGCAACCGGCTGGACGCGGAGATCGTCGTGGGCGGCCGGCTCGGGCCGTGCGAGGCGGTGGTGACCCGGATGTACGGGCGGCTCGCGCTGCACGCCGAATCCGTGGTGATGCCGCTGCTGGTCCCGGACGTACCGGTGGTGACGTGGTGGCACGGCGAGCCGCCGGAGGAGATCGCAACCGACTTCCTCGGTGTGGTGGCCGACCGGCGGATCACCGACTCGGCGCAGGCGGCCGACCCGATCGCCGCGCTGCGGCAGCGGGCCCACGACTACGCCCCCGGCGACACCGACCTGGCGTGGACCCGGATCACCCCGTGGCGCACGCTGGTGGCGGGCGCGTTCGACACCACCCAGGCCCGGGTCACCGAGGCCAGCGTGGTGGCGCCCCCGTCGGATCCGACGGCCGCGCTGATGAGCGGGTGGCTCAAGGCCCGGCTCGGCATCGAACCGACCTGGGAGCGGACCGACGAGTTCCCGCGCATGCGTCAGGTGCAGCTGCGCTGCGCCAACGGCGACGAGCTGACGCTGACCCGCGACGACAGCATCGCGGTGTTCCGGCGTACCGGGCAGGAGGACCGCACGCTGCCGCTGGTGCGCCGGCCGCTCGGCGACGAGCTGGCCGAGGAGCTGCGCCGCCTCGACGCCGACCAGGTGTACGCGGAGGCGCTCGGCGCTGCGGCCGGGATCACCGGACTCGACCAGCGGCCCGCCCAGCGGGTGCACGTGTGGAAGGATCCGGCGACCGCCCAGCGGGCCGAGGCCGGCGTGACCGCGCACGCGGGCGCGACCGCGAACGAGTGACCGCCCGGACCGGGTGGTCGGAGGCACAGGTGACCGCCGGTGGGCGGTCGGAACACGAGGGCTCGACGGATGACTGAGGCGAGTGTCGCCGTACACGCCGACCCCGACCTGCTGGCGCAGGCGGTGGCGGCCCGGTTGGTGGTGAAGCTGCTCGACGCGCAGGCCGAGCGCGGCCAGGCGTCGGTGGTGCTGACCGGCGGGCGGATCGCCGCTGCGGTGTACCGGGCGGTCGGGCAGCTGCCCGCCCGGGACGCGGTCGACTGGTCCCGGGTCGACGTGTGGTGGGGCGACGAGCGGTTCCTGCCCGCCGGCGACCCGGAGCGCAACGAGACGCAGGCGCGGGC
>NZ_JAGPXV010000620.1:0-3527 GCF_018070405.1 Micromonospora sp. D75 | reverse complement strand
CCCGGGGTACGGCCGGCTGCCGTTCTCCTGGAACGACGTCGCCCTGCACGGCGCCGGGGCCGCGGCGGCCCGCGTCCGGGTCTCGCACACCGGCCCCGACAGCATCTCGCTGCTGCTCACCGACGTCACCGGTGCGCCCGTCATCTCCGTCGGCTCCCTGGTCCTGCGGCCGGTCTCCGCCGACCAGCTCCGCACCGCCTCCGGCGGCGGCGGCACCGAGTCGCTCTTCCAGGTCGATTGGGCGCCGCTCGCGCTGCCCGCCGGCCCGTCCACTGTCGACTGGGCGGTCATCGGCGACGCCGCGGCGCTCACCGACGCGGTCGCGGCCACCGGCACGGCCGTGGCGGCGTACCCCGACCTGACGGCCCTGGCCACGGCGATGGACGACGGGACGGACGCGCCCGGCGTGCTGGTCCTGCCGTTGCTCGACCCGCCCGCGTCGGCGGACGTGCCGCGCGCCGTCGCCGAGGCGACCCACCGGGTGCTTGCCGTGCTCCAGCAGTTCCTCGCCGAGGAGCGCTACGCGGTGTCCCGGCTGGTGGTGCTGACCTCGGGCGCGGTCGCCACCGACCGGGACGCCGACCTGACCGACCTGGCCGGCGCCGCCGTGATCGGCCTGCTCCGCTCCGCCCAGTCGGAGAACCCCGACCGGTTCGTGCTTGTCGACGTCGACGACGTGGCCGGCTGTGCCGCCGCGCTCGTCCCGGCCGTCGCGACCGACGAACCGCAGGTCGTGATCCGCGCGGGTGTCGCCGCCGGCGCCCGGCTCACCCGGGTTCCCGCCCCGGCCGAGCCGCCGGCCGCCCCGTTCGACTCCGACGGCACCGTCCTGATCACCGGCGCCACCGGCACCCTCGGCCAGCTGATGAGCCGGCACCTGGTCAGCACGTACGGCGTCCGGCACCTCATCCTCACCAGCCGGCGCGGCCGCGCCGCCGGGGGCGTCGCGGAGCTCTGCGCCGAGCTGGAGGCGCTCGGCGTGAGCGTCACCGTCGCCGCCTGCGACGTCGCCGACCGCGCCGCCGTGGCCGAGCTGCTGGCCGGCATCCCGGCGGAGCACCCCCTCACCGCTGTCGTCCACGCCGCCGGCGTCCGCGACGACGGCGTCATCTCCTCGCTCACCCCCGAGCGGATGGACGGCGTGCTGCGGCCCAAGGTCGACGCCGCGTGGCACCTGCACGAGCTGACCGCCGACCTCGGCCTGAAGGCGTTCGTCTCGTACTCCTCGCTGGCCGCCACCGCAGGCGGCCCGGGCCAGGGCAACTACGCCGCCGCCAACGCGTTCCTCGACGGGCTGGCCCACCACCGCAAGGCGCGCGGCCTCGCCGCGCTCACCCTCGCCTGGGGCCTCTGGGCCGACCGCAGCGGCATGACCACCGAGCTGGACGACGTCCACCTCAACCGGATCTCCCGCTCCGGGGTCGCCGCCATGGAGGCCGAGGAGGGGCTCGCGCTCTTCGACGTGGCCTGCCGCACCACCGACGCCGCGCTCGTCCCGGCCCGGCTGGACCTCGCCGCGATGAAGGTGCAGTTCGCCGGCGGGAGCATCCCGCCGCTGTACCGGGCGCTGATCCGCACGCCCGCGCGCGCCGCCGCGGCCACCACCGGCGCGTCACTGGTGCAGCAGCTCGCCGGGCTGGGCGACGCCGAGCGGGCCGCCGCGCTGGTCGAGATCGTCCGCGGGCAGGCCGCCGCCGTGCTCGGCTACCCCGACCCGGCGGCCATCGAGCCGCGCCGGGCGTTCAGCGAGTTCGGCTTCGACTCGCTGACCGCCGTCGAGATGCGCAACCGGCTCAACAACGCCTTCGGGATGCGGCTGCCGGCCACCCTCGTCTTCGACTATCCGACCCCGCACGACCTGGCGGGCTTCCTGGGTACGGAGATCGCCGGCACCCCGGTCCCCGTGCGACCCGCGACGACCACCGTGCCGGTCGGCGACGACGAGCCCCTCGCGATCATCGGCATGGCCTGCCGGCTGCCCGGCGGCGTGTGGTCGCCCGACGACCTGTGGCGGCTGGTGGTCGACGGCGTCGACGCGATCAGCGACCTGCCGACCGACCGTGGCTGGGACCTCGACAGCCTCTACAGCCCCGACCCCGACGCCCCCGGCACCTTCTACGCCCGCGGCGGCGGCTTCCTCAGCGGCGTGGACCGGTTCGACCCCGGCTTCTTCGGCATCTCGCCCCGCGAGGCCCTGGCCATGGACCCGCAGCAGCGGCTGCTGCTGGAAACCACCTGGGAGTCCTTCGAGTCCGCCGGCATCGACCCGGCCGACGTACGGGGCAGCAGCACCGGCGTCTTCGTCGGCACCAGCGGCCAGGACTACGGCTCGCTGCTCGCGTACTCGCCGGAGGCCGCCGAGGGCTACATGCTGACCGGGATGACCAGCAGCGTCATCTCCGGCCGGGTGGCGTACACGTTCGGGCTGGAGGGGCCGGCGGTGTCGCTGGACACGGCCTGCTCCTCGTCGCTGGTGGCCCTGCACTGGGCCGGTCAGGCGCTGCGGCGCGGCGAGTGCGACATGGCCCTCGCCGGTGGCGTGATGGTGATGGCCACCCCGACCGCCTTCGTCGAGTTCTCCCGGCAGCGCGGCCTGGCCGCCGACGGCCGGTGCAAGTCGTTCGCCGCGTCGGCCGACGGCACCGGCTGGTCCGAGGGCGTGGGCATGCTGCTCGTGCAGCGGCTCTCCGACGCGCGCCGACAGGGCCGCACCGTGTACGCGGTGGTGCGCGGCTCGGCGATCAACCAGGACGGCGCCTCCAACGGGCTGACCGCCCCGAACGGTCCGTCGCAGCAGCGGGTGATCCGCCAGGCGCTGGCGTCGGCCCGCCTTACCACGGCCGACGTGGACGTGGTCGAGGCGCACGGCACCGGCACCACGCTCGGTGACCCGATCGAGGCGCAGGCCCTGCTGGCCACGTACGGGCGGGAGCGGCCCGCCGACCGGCCGCTGCTGCTCGGCTCGATCAAGTCGAACATCGGCCACGCCCAGGCCGCCGCCGGGGTGGCCGGTGTGATCAAGATGGTGCAGGCCATCCGGCACGGCCTCGTCCCGGCGACGCTGCACGTGGACGAGCCGTCCCCGCACATCGACTGGACCTCCGGCGCCGTCGAGCTGGCCACGGAGTCGCGGCCGTGGCCGGTGGTGGACCGGCCGCGCCGGGCGGCGGTGTCGTCGTTCGGCATCTCCGGCACGAACGCCCACGTGATCATCGAGCAGGGTGACGAGCCGGTCGACGCCGCACGCGTGGACACCCGGCCCGGCCTCGTGGATTCCGGCGTCGTGGCATGGCCGCTGTCGGGGCGGTCGAGGGAAGCCCTGACCGGCCAGGCGGCCCGGCTGGCCCGGCACGTACGCGAGCACGGCGAGGTCGATGCGGCGGCGGTGGGCTGGTCCCTGACGACGACCCGGTCGACGTTCGACCACCGGGCGGCAGTGGTCGGGTCGAGCACGGAGGAGTTGCTGGCGGGGCTGGACGCTCTGGCGTCGGGGTCGCCGGCCGGCAACGTGGTCGCGGCGCCGTCGT
>NZ_JAGPXV010000062.1:0-16021 GCF_018070405.1 Micromonospora sp. D75 | reverse complement strand
CGTCCACGCCGTGGGCGGCTGCGAGGACCCTCGACCGGGGCCGGTCTCGCCGGTCACCACCCGGGGGTCAGAATCACCCATCCGCGCATCGACTGACGATGCGCCGTGAGCCTCACGAGGACGCAGCGATGAACATCCTGGACGCCCTTGACGCCCAGTCGAAGCGTACCGACCTGCCCGACTTCCGTGCCGGTGACACCGTCAAGGTGCACGCGCGGGTCGTCGAGGGCAACCGCTCCCGGGTCCAGATCTTCCAGGGCGTCGTCATCCGCCGCCAGGGTGACGGCCTGCGTGAGACCTTCTCGGTCCGCAAGGTCAGCTTCGGTGTCGGCGTGGAGCGGACCTACCCGCTCAACGGCCCGGGCATCGACCGGATCGAGGTCGTGACCCGCGGTGACGTGCGTCGCGCCAAGCTCTACTACCTGCGCGAGCTGCGGGGCAAGAAGGCCAAGATCAAGGAGCTGCGGGAGAAGCAGCCGGCGAACTGATTCGCGTTCGCCACGCCGCCCGGCCTGCGCGGATGTCGTATCGACCAGACCGCATTACCCTGGTCGGTACGGGCGCAGCCGGACGGTGCGAAACGGTCCACTACCGCCCGTGGGGTCTCGAAGGAGACTCCCGGGCGGTAGTGTCGTTTCCGCGGACCGGAGAGTGGCATGGTGCAGATGGTTGACGAGGACGGCGCCGTCGATCCCTGGCGCCGGCGGGCCCGGCGCGGGCGTCGCCAGATGCCGCTCTGGCAGGAGCTTCCGCTGCTGCTCATCGTGGCGCTCTGCCTGGCGGTGCTGAGCCGCACGTTCCTGCTCCAGGCGTTCTTCATCCCCTCCGGGTCGATGGAGAACACGCTGCTCGTCGGCGACCGGGTGCTCGTCAACAAGGTCGTCTACGACGTCCGCGACCCCGTCCGCGGCGAGGTGGTGGTGTTCCGCGGCACCGACCGCTGGGTCGCCCAGGAGGCGCCCGCGCCACCCACCAACTTCGCCGGCCAGGTCAGCCGCACGCTCGGTGACCTGGTGGGCGTCAGCCGCCCCGGTGAGAAGGACTTCATCAAGCGGGTCATCGGCGTGCCGGGCGACAAGATCTGGTGCTGCGACGACGGCCGCGTGGTGGTCAACGGGGTGCCGCTGGACGAGCAGGCGTACGTCTCCGAGGACTCCCCGCTCGAGCTTCCGCCCAATCCGAAGGAATGCCGGTCCCGGCAGTTCACCGAGGTGGTGGTGCCGCCGGGGCAGATCTTCGTGATGGGTGACCACCGGCTGGTCTCGCAGGACGCCCGATGTCAGGGGCCGGTGCCGATCGAGAACGTGATCGGTCGCGCCTTCATGATCGTCTGGCCGTCGCAGCGGTGGACCACCCTGCCCGTACCGGAGACGTTCGCGGACGTGCCGCGCGCGGACGCCGCGGCCGCCTCCGGCCCGGTCCCGGTGGATCCCGACCCGGTGGGCGGAGTCGTCCTGATCGTGCCGGTCGTGGCGACGCTCACGGTTCTCGCGGGTTCGGGGCGACTGCGCCGCACCCGGGGACGTAGGCTCCTCCCGTGATCGACGAGCAGACCGAGAAGCCGCGCAACTCCTTCTGGAAGGAGCTGCCCATCCTCCTGGGTGTGGCGATCCTGGTCGCAGTGCTGGTTCGCGCCTTCGTGCTGCAGACCTTCTTCATCCCGTCGCCGTCCATGGAGAACACCCTCAAGATCGACGATCGGGTGCTGGTCAACAAGCTGGTCTACGACTTCCGCTCGCCGCACCGGGGCGAGGTGATCGTCTTCAAGGCGCCCACCGAGTGGAGCGGCAACCCCGACGGTGAGGACTTCATCAAGCGGGTGATCGGCGTCGGCGGCGATCACGTGGTCTGCTGCGACCGTACGGGCGGGCAGGACCGGCTGGTCATCAACGGCAAGCCGGTCGACGAGCCGTTCATCTTCCCCGGCAACAAGCCCGCCGACCAGGACTTCGACATCACCGTGCCGAAGGGCCGGCTGTGGGTCATGGGTGACCACCGGGAGGCCTCCGGCGACTCGCTGGAGCACTGGCAGCAGTCCGGCGAGGACATCACCGTCGCCACCATCCCGGAGGGCGAGGTCGTCGGGCGGGCTTTCACCATCTTCTGGCCGGTCAGCCGCGCCACCTGGCTCAGCGTGCCGAAGCAGTTCGAGGGGATCCCCAATCCCTGACCCGACGGTTTCCGCGCGCCCCCACGCCCACCCCCGGCCGCCGGCGGGAGGGCGTGGTCGTTCGTCGCAGCCGTCTGGCAGGCTGGTGCGGTGACCGTCTACACCCCTCGTCGCGCGGCCCGGGTGCTGCAGGTCGACGCGTCCGACCGGGTGCTGCTCTTCGAGGGCGGTGATCCGGCCCGGCCGGGTCACCGCTACTGGTTCACTCCCGGCGGCGGGCTGGACCCGGGGGAGGCCCCGGCCGACGGCGCGGCCCGTGAGCTGGCCGAGGAGACCGGCCTGCGGCTGGCCCCGGCCGAGCTGGGCGCGCCGGTCTGGTCGGAGACCGTCGAGTTCCCGTTCGACGGCGTCTGGTACCGCCAGGAGCAGCAGTTCTACCTGGTCCGGGTGGCGGGCTGGGAGGTCGACACCACCGGATTCAACGACGTCGAGCGCGCGAGCGTGCACGGGCACCGCTGGTGGACGGTGACCGACCTGGCCGCCACCGCCGAGCGCTACTACCCGCCGGATCTGCCGGGCCGGCTCGGCGCCGCGCTGGTGGGAGGCGGCGCATGCTGACCCCGCCGCGCACGGTGGTGCGCCGCGACGGCGGCCTCTACGCGCTGGAGCGGGCCCTGCAACGGCGGGGCTTCCGCTACGTCGCGGGCGCCGACGAGGCGGGCCGGGGCGCCTGCGCCGGGCCGCTGGTGGCCGCCGCCGCGATCCTGCCCGAGGGGCGCCGGGGCGAGATCGACGAGCTGGCCGACTCCAAGCTGCTCACCCCGGCCGCCCGGGAGCGCGTCCACGACGAGGTGGTGGCGCGGGCCCTGGCGTACGCCGTGGTGGTCATCCCGGCCGAGGAGGTGGACGCCCGCGGGTTGCACGTGTGCAACCTCGCCGCGATGCGCCGGGCGCTCGCCTCGCTGACCACCCGCCCGGAGTACGTGCTGACCGACGGCTTCGGCGTCGACGGGCTCGACGTGCCGGGGCTGGCGGTCTGGAAGGGCGATCGGGTGGCCGCCTGCGTGGCTGCGGCCAGTGTGCTCGCCAAGGTCACCCGGGACCGGATCATGGTGGAACTGGACGGGCGGTTCCCCGGCTACGGCTTCGCCGAACACAAGGGCTACATCACCGCCGAGCACAGCGCCGCGCTGCGCGCGCTCGGGCCCTGCCGGGAGCACCGCTTCTCGTACGTGAACGTGGCCGCCGTCTCCGGACGGGACGGCCGGCCTCCCCGCGCCCGCCGCCCGGCGGGCGCCGACGTGGTGTCGCCCGAGCCCGTGGCCGGGCTGCCGGTACTCGGGGCCGGCGCGTTCGCCGGGCGCCCGGACGAGCCGATGGGGCGCTCCGGCGCGCCAGGGGGTACCGTCGGCGTGGCGTTGGGCGAGCAGCCGCGACCTCCGGCGTCGGTGGGGGAAGATGTGGTCATGGAAGGCGGAGTGCGATGAGCGCGGAAGATCTCGAGAAGTACGAGACCGAGATGGAGCTGCAGCTCTACCGGGAGTACCGCGACATTGTCCGCCAGTTCTCCTACGTGGTGGAGACCGAGCGCCGTTTCTATCTGGCGAACCAGGTCGACCTGCACGTCCGCAACTCGGACGGTGAGGTCTACTTCGAGGTCGAGATGCACGACGCCTGGGTGTGGGACATGTACCGGCCTGCCCGTTTCGTCAAGAACGTCCGAGTAATGACGTTCAAGGACGTCAATGTGGAAGAGCTCGAAAAGCCCGACATCTCGCTTCCCGCAGATTCCGGATTCGGGAGCTGATCCCCGGGCGGCCCGCCGCCCGGATCACCGCTCCGGCACGACCACTTCGACCCGCTGCACCAGGTTGTTCGCGAACCCGCCCCGGTTCCACGGCTGCTCGACCGGCTGAGTGCGCCCCGAGGCGTCGGTCGCCCGGGCGCCCAGCACGTACCGCCCCGGGGTCGCCGTCCAGCTCACCGACCATCGACGCCACGCCCACTCGCCGCCGGCCGGCTCGTCCAGGACCGCCGGCGTCCACGTGCCGCCACCGTCCATCGTCACCTCGACCGACGTCACCGGCGCGTGCCCGGACCAGGCCCGGCCGTCCACCGTGCACGGCCCCGGCCGCACCACCCGGGTCCGGGACATGAAGTCCGGGAACCCGGGCGGGCGCACCAGGGCACGCGGTTCGATCCGGGTCACCGGCACGCCCGGGTCGTCGGCGTCGCGCCGCAACCGGTAGGCCACCGCGTTCTGGTAGCCGTCGAACGGCTCGGTCGTCACCGTGATGTCGCGCAGCCACTTCACGTGCGCCATGCCGTACCAGCCGGGCACGATCAGCCGCAGCGGCGCGCCGTGCTGCGGCAGCAGGGGAGCGCCGTTCATCTCGTACGCCAGCAGCACCTCCTCGCGCAGCGCGTCGGCCACCGGCAGCGCCCGCTGGTAGTCCTGCTCGACGCCGCGCTCGATCCCGTGGTCCGCCCCGGTGAACACCACGTCCACCGCGTCGCCGGACAGCCCGGCCTCGCGCAGCAGCGGCGCCAGCGGGGTGCCGGTCCACTCGGCGTTGCCCACCGCCTCCACCAGCCAGGGCTGGCTCACCGGGCGGGGCCGCAGCAGCGCCCGGCCGTTGCCCGCGCACTCCAGCGTGACCCGGTGGGTCACCCGGGGCCGGTCGCGCAGCGCCGCCAGGTCCAGCCGCAGTGGACGCTGCACCGCGCCGGACACGCTCAGCGCGTACGCGGCCGGGTCGACGTCCGGGATGTCGTAGTGGATGAGCAGGTAGTGCAGGCCCGCCGGGGTCACGTCGTAGCGCAGCGCCTCCAGCGGGATGCCGTGGTTGCGCGCGGCGAGCTGGAGCTCCTCGGCGCTGATCGCCTCGTCCGGTCCGGCGACCCGGGCGGGCCGGCTCGCGTCGTCCACTGTGGTCATGCCTGCTCCGTCCGCTCCAGCACGTCGTAGCCCACGAACGTGAACATCCGTGCACCCGGCACCAGCGGGCGCGGGGTGCCGGTGAAGCGGTGCGCGCCGACACCCACACCGTCGGCCGGGCTGCCCAAAGCGACCGGCTCGAAGCCCTCCTCGGCGAACCACTCGCAGATCGCCGGCACCAGATCCGGCTCGCGCCGGTGCCGCGTCCACAGCAGCATGCCGCCGGTGGCGCAGAGCGAGGCGCAGTGCCGCACCGTCGCCCGGATGTCGTCGTCGGTGATGTTGCCGAAGATGCCGCAGACCAGCACCAGATCGGCCGGGGCCAGATCGGCGTAGCCGTCGGTCAGCGCGGCGTCCCCGGTCACCACCTGCACGCCGGTGAGCCCCGCGTCGGCGGCGGCGCGGCGGGCCAGATCGGCGTTGCGCGGGTCCAGCTCGACCAGGCGGGCGGTCACGTCGGCGCCCCGGGGGTGGGCGGCCAGCACCGGGATCAGGTCACGGCCCTGACCGGCGCAGAGACTCAGCGCGCGCAGCGGACCGGGCGGTGCGGCGTCGAGGGCGTCGGCGACACGCTGCCGCACCTCGGCGAGCCGCCGGGCCAGTGCGGACTCGGGCTGGTCGTAGTCGCGGTGCCAGGCGTACCAGTCCTTCGTCACCCGGCCAGCATAGGCGTCCCGGCCGTAGCAGATCCGCCCCGATTTCGGCGCTCGTCCACAGTGGGGGCGTCGTCCACAGGGCGACCGCGCGGTGCGCGCGGGGGAGCACGGGGCAGGTCAGGGTACGCGGTGTGCGTATCCCCATCGGTCGGGCCGGCAGGGGCCTGCTGCTTGTGCTCGTGCTCGCCTTCTGGTTGCCGGGCGTCCCCGCGGCGAGCCTTGACAGGCCGGTGGCGGCGGGCGGCTCGGCGGCGGTCCTTGACGGGCCGGACGTCACGACGGGATACCGGGGCGCGCCCGGCGGGCCGGCGATCGCCGGACGGTTCCGGTGGCCGCTGCCCGGTCCACCCCGCGTGGCACGTGGGTTCGACCCGCCGCCGCAGCCGTGGATGTCCGGGCACCGGGGCGTGGACCTGGCAGACGCGCCCGGCGCGCAGGTCCGCTCGGTTGGCGCCGGGACCGTCCTGTTCGCCGGCTCGGTCGCCGGCCGGCCGGTCCTCACCGTCGGCCACCACGACGGGCTGCGCACCACCTACGAGCCGGTCCGGTCCCGGGTCACCGCCGGCACCCGGGTCGACGCCGGCACCCCGATCGGTGACCTGCTCGCCGGGCATCCCGGCTGCGCCGAGGCGGCCTGCCTGCACTGGGGGCTGCGACGCGGCGCCGAGTACCTGGATCCGCTGGCGCTGCTCGGGCTCGGCCGGGTCCGGCTGCTGCCGCTCGACCCGGGAGCCGACGCCGGTCCCCTGAGTCGTGGCGCCGCCGCCGGCTTCGGCCGGATGCGCCGCTCAGCGCTGGGCGAGCAGCGTGGGCAGCCGGACGGCCAGCCGGTCGTACTCGTCGGGGGTGTTGTAGACCTGGCCGCACAGCCGTAGGTAGCCGCGCCCGTTCCAGCCGGCCACCGACACCTCGGCGGAGAGCCGGTCGGCGATCCGGGCCCGCAGCTCCCGGGCCGCGTCAAGTGTCGTCGCGACGCCCGGCGGCAGCGGCACCAGACGCATGGCGACCGCCGGTCCGCCGGGCTCCGGCAGCCGCTCGGGCGCCACACCCAGCGCGTCCCCGACGACCCGTTGCCCGTACGCGGCCAGCGCCGCGTTGTGCGCCCGTACCCGGTCGACGCCGAGGCTGCGCAGTGTGAACAGGCCCACCGGGGCGGCCAGCCAGCCGGTGTAGTCGAGCGTCGCCTGCCATTCCACCCGGGTCGGGAAGCCGCTGTCCTGCTCCCACGAGACGACGAGCGGCTGGATCTTCTCCCGCCACGACGGCGCCACCACGAGCGCGGCGGTGCCGCGCGGCGCGTACGCCCACTTGTGCAGGTTGCCCACCCAGAAGTCGGCGCCGATCGACGCGACGGTGGCCGGCAGCATGCCCGGCGCGTGCGCGGCGTCCACCAGCACCGGCACGCCCTGCTCCCGGGCCACCGCGACGAGCGCGGCGGCCGGAAACAGCCGGGCGGTCGGCGAGGTCAGCTGGTCGACGATGAGCAGCCGGGTACGCCCGGGGCGCAACCCGGCGCGGACGATCTCGACCACCTCCTCGTCGGTGGCGGTCAACGGCACCGGCAGGGTGCGGGACACCGCCCCGGTGCGGGCGCACTCCCGCCCGATCGAGAGGGCCACTGCCCCGTACCCGTGGTCGGTGGTCAGGATCTCGTCGCCGGGGCGCAGCGCCAGCGACTGCAACACGACCGCCGCGCCGGCGGTGACGTTGCCGACCAGCGCGGTGCCGTCCGGGTCCGCGCCGAGGAACGCGGCCAGGTGTCGGCGGGCGTGGGCGATCCGGTCGACCAGGCCCTGGGTGAAGAACCGCAGCGGGTTGGCCTCCATCTCGTCGCGCAGGCGCTGCTGGGCGCGCTGCACGGCGATCGGCACGGCGCCGAACGAGCCGTGGTTGAGGTGGCTGACGGAGGGATCGAGGGAGAAGAGCAGCCGAGCACCGGGAATCGGCTCGGGCGGCTGCGGCACCGTCATCCATCGATCCTAGCCCGAGATGGATCATCACCCGGCGGGATTCCGCCGGTCAGGCGCGGGGGTGCGCCTGCCGGTACGCCGCACGTAGCCGCTCGACCGACACGTGCGTGTAGATCTGCGTGCTCGCCAGCGACGAGTGCCCGAGCAGCTCCTGCACCGCCCGCAGGTCCGCGCCGCCTTCGAGCAGGTGGGTGGCGGCCGAGTGACGCAGCCCGTGCGGCGTCACCCGGGGCACCCCGGCGGCCTCGGTCCAGTCGGCCACGATCCGCCGCGCGGTGGTCGGGTTGAGCCGCCCGCCCCGCGCCCCGAGCAGCAGCGCCCGGCCCGAGCCGGGCGTCGCCAGAGCCGGCCGCCCGACGCTCAGCCACGCATCGAGCGCCCGCTGCGCCGGCACCCCGTAGGGCACCGACCGCTCCCGGCCGCCCTTGCCGAGTACGCGCACCACCCGGCGGCCCTGGTCGACGTCGGTCACGTCCAGGCCGCACGCCTCGCTGATCCGTACCCCGGTGCCGTAGAGCAGTTCGAGCAGCAGCCGGTCACGCAGCAGCACGGCCTCGGGCGTGTCCGCGCCCGGTGCTCCCTCGGGTTGCGGGGCGTCGGCGGGCCGGGCGGCCTCCATCAGGGCGGCGGCCTGGTCGGCCCGCAGCACGGTGGGCAGTTCCCGCCGGGCCCGAGGGCTCGCCAGCGGCGCGGCGATGTCGTCGGCGAGCAGGCCGGCGCGGTGCGCCCAGGCGCTGAACGTCCGGGCCGCGGCGGCGCGGCGGGCCATCGTCGTCCGGGCCGCGCCCATGGTCCGCTGTTTCGCCAGCCAGCTGCGCAGCACGGCGAGGTCCAGCTCCGGCAGCTCGGCGCAGCCCATTCGGACCGCGTGGTCGAGCAGCGACACGAGATCCGTGACGTACGCGCGGACGGTGTGGACGGACCGGTTGCGCACCCGCGACAGGTGGTCGGCGAAGTCGTCCACCGCTTCGCGCATCGACGCGGGCAGCTCCTCGTGCGCGTCCCGGGTGCCGCGCTGCCGCTTGCTCACCGCGGCGCCCCGATCTGGCGCAAGCGGTCGTGGCGGCGGTGCGGGACAGCGATCACCGGTCCAGCGTACGGCCGGAGCGCCGCCGCGCGCTGAGCCGCCGCACGCCTTCACCGCGCCGGCCGGGCCGTCGGCGCCGCCGTGGCCGCGGTGTGCCGTGCGCCGCCGCGCCAGTGCCTTCCGGCGTGACGATCGCGCCGCGCCGAGCAGGGTGGCTAAACCGGGCCTGGACAGAGGAAACTCATGCTGCGGCCAGGCACAGGGCGGCAACCGGACGGCAGCGTGGCTGAGCCGGCGCCCCACGGGTGGCCGATCCGGCCGCGATCGGACAGCCGCGTCCCGCGACGGTGACGCCCGGTACGAAAAGGGGCCCGACAGTGGGAGTGGACGCGGTCCTCTACCGACAGATCTCGGCGGGCAGCAGTCGTCGCCGGCCCGCGTACGTCTCGATCGAGGTCGTCGCGGATCCGCAGGACGTGCTGCTCGGTCTGCTGGCGCGGGTCCGCGGCGGCGGCCGGACGCCGCTGCTGGATCGCGTCGATCCGCTCGGCGAGCTGACCGTCGACACCGATCGGATGTCGCAGCTGCTCGCCGACCTGCGGTGCCTGGCCGAGGTGGCCGGGGCGCCGGCGGAGGCCGACCACATCCGCCGGCTGGCCCGGCTGGCCCGCCGCTGCGCGGAGCGCCGAGACACCGAGATCCGGTTCGAGGGCGACTGACGATCGCGCGTCCCGTCGCCGTGCCGTGCCGGCTCAGGCTTCGGCCGGCTGCTGCGTGGCCCGGATCCGGCGCGTGCCCCACACGATCAGCAGGACTCCGGCCACGAACAGCGCCGGACCGGCGACGAAGCCGATGTCCCGGATCATCAGGTCGATGTCGTGCTGCTTCTCCGCCTCGGCCTTCTGGGCCTCGTAGGAGCCGTCGCCCGCGCCGAACATGCACCGGTCCCGGGGCGTCATCACATCCTCGCCGCACATCGTCGGGCCGTTCGGGTCGTAGTCGCCGATGTCGCGGTGGGACAGGATCGCGAAGAACACCACGAAGAGGCTGACCACGACCAGCATGCCGCCGAACGCACGACGCCCCGACCCGGGTGGGCCAGCCGCCGGGTTGCGGCGCGAGGTCTCCTGCGTGCTCATCGGCCGCCTCCGCGCGTCGGCGGGATGGCCGACGCCGGCCCGGCGAGCCGCACCTCGGCGCCGGACTCCGACCATTGTGGACATGTGCGACGGTTCGCTGCCCCAGTCATCCTTCTCCCCGTGACGGCGCCCGGCGTCCGGCCGGGGCGCGATCGTTCCCGCAACGGCTTCCGCCGCGCGCGAAATGGTGATCCTAGAAGACCGGGGCCGGTCCCACGGCCCCGTCGCCGGGCGGTTGCGAGGGGGTACGCGCCGCCTGTCAGGTCGGGCCGGCCGCCGGCGGGGCGAGCGCGTAGCCGCCGTCGCGACGAACCACCATCGTCAGTTCCTCCAGCAGGGACAGCTTGCGCATCGCGGTACGCAGGTCCACGCCGGCCCGGGCTGCGACGCTCTCCAGGTCGAGCGCCCGGCGGCGGGGCAACGCCTCCAGCACCTGGGTGGCCTCCTCGTCGAGCCGGTCCCGTGGGCGCTCGGGCGCTCGGGCCGGCGGGGCCAGGTCGTAGCCGATCCGTCCCACCTCCTCCAGCACGTGCGCGAGGCCGGTGACCAGCCGCGCGTCCGGCCGCTCGCGCAGCACCTCGTGCCCGCCGACCGACATCGCGGAGGTGACCGGCCCGGGAACCACCATGGCGTGGCGCCGGAGGCCGAGCGCCCGGTTGAGCGTCTGGGCGGCGCCGCTGCGCGCCGCCGCCTCCACCAGCACCGTGCCGCGTGTCGCCGCCGCTATCACCCGGTTGCGGATGAGGAACCGGGGCCGCAGCGGCTCCGCGCCCGGCATCCACTCGCTCACCAGCAGGCCGGTCTCGGCGATCCGGTCGAACAACGCGGCGTTGCCCATCGGGTACGGGCGGTCCACCCCGCACGCCAGCACGGCGACGGTGCGCCCGCCCGCTGTCAACGCGCCACGATGGGCGGCGGAGTCGATGCCGAACGCCCCGCCCGACACCACAGTCCACTCCCGGTCGGCCAGGCCGTAGCCCAGCTCGGTGGCGATGTGTGAGCCGTAGGGGGTGGCCGCCCGGGCGCCGACCACCGCCACCGAGTGCGCCAGCGTCTCGCCGAGCGGCCACGCCCCGCGTACCCAGAAGCAGAGCGGCGGGTCGGTCTCCACATCGACCCGGCGGGTGGCGCCGGGCAGCGCCAGCCGCCGGAGGTCACGGACCTGGGCCGGCCACTCGTCGTCGTCCGGGGTGACCAGCCGGGCGCCCAGCCGCTCGCCACGGGCCAGCGCCTCGGCCGCGACCGCCCGGGCGTCACCGGCAGCGGCCCGCGCCGCCACGGCCGAGCGCAGGGTCCGCTCCGGCGCGCCACCGGACAGCAGCAGGTCGAGCGCGGCGACCGGGCCGATCCGCTCGACCAAGGCGTACACGGATCGGGTGCCGGGCTCGGCGAGCCAGGTGAGCGCGACCCGCGCCAGCTTCGTCTCGTCGGTGCTCACGCGGCCTCTCCCGTCCGCAGCTGGATGGCCTCCGCCACGTCGTCGTGGCCGGGGCGGTCCCGCCCGTCCAGGTCCGCGATGGTCCAGGCGAGCCGCAGTACGCGGTCGTAGCCGCGCGCGGACAGCGAACCGGTGTCGAGCCGGTGCCGCAGGTCCGTCGTGACCCGGGCGGGCAGGTGCCACGGCGGACGGCGCAGGTACGGGCCGGGGACGTCGGCGTTGACCCGG
Organism: Micromonospora sp. D75; assembly: GCF_018070405.1. Lineage (NCBI taxonomy): Bacteria > Bacillati > Actinomycetota > Actinomycetes > Micromonosporales > Micromonosporaceae > Micromonospora > Micromonospora sp. D75. Next base: position 4,515 of record NZ_JAGPXV010000062.1, on the reverse strand, counting down.
TGCCCGGTGGCCGCCCAGCGGTCGGCGGCGGCTCGTCGTGCGGCGGCGACCCGGGCGGCGACGGTGGCCGAGGACTCGTGCGCGGCATCGGTACGCAACAGTTCCGCCGCGCGTACCGCCTGCAGCCGGACCTGCACGTCCACCCGGTCGAGCAGCGGCCCCGACAACCGGCCCAGGTAGCGCCGCCGGGCCAGCGGTGTGCACTCGCAGTCGACGTCGCCGGACGGCTTCGCGCACGGGCAGGGGTTGGCGGCCAGCACCAGTTGCGTGCGGGCCGGGTACTCGGTCGCGCCGCGCGTGCGCGCCACACGTACCCGGCCGCTCTCCAGCGGCTGCCGCAACGCCTCCAGCGCGCCCTTGCCGAACTCGGGCGCCTCGTCGAGGAACAGCACCCCGCGGTGGGCCAGCGACACCGCGCCGGGCCGGGCCAGCCCGGAGCCGCCACCGACGAGGGCGGGCACCGTGGCGGTGTGGTGGGGCGCCTGGAACGGAGGACGGCGCAGCAGCCCGCCGCCGGGCGGCAGCAGGCCGGCGATCGAGTGCAGCGCGGTCACCTCCAGGGCGGCCTCGTCGTCCAGCTCGGGCAGCACCGACGGCAGCCGCTCGGCGAGCATGGTCTTGCCGGCGCCGGGCGGGCCGAGCAGCGCAAGGTGATGACCGCCGGCGGCGGCGATCTCCAGCGCGCGCCGCCCGAGCGGCTGGCCGGCCACGTCGGCGAGATCCGGCCCGGGTGGGGTCCCGGCCGGGGCCGGAGCGGGCGGGGCGAGCAGTGGCGCGCCGGTGCGGACGTGTGCGACGAGCCGGTGCAGCGTGTCGACGGCGTGCACCCGTACGCCGGGGATGACCGCCGCCTCGGCGGCGTTGCCGGCGGGTACGACGACCCGGGTGTGCCCGGCGCGGGCTGCGGCGGCGACCATGGGCAGCGTGCCGCGTACCGGGCGCACCGCGCCGTCGAGGCCGAGTTCGCCGAGCACGACAGTGGCGTCCAGGGCGACGGGCGGCAGCTCACCCGAGCCGGCGAGCACGGCGACCGCGATGGCCAGGTCGAACGCCGAGCCGTACTTGGGCAGGGTGGCGGGCAGCAGATTGAGGGTGATCCGCCGGTTCGGCCACTTCTGGCCGGAGTTGACGATCGCCGCGCGGACCCGGTCGCGCGCCTCGTGCAGCGCGGTGTCGGGCAGACCGGAGATGATCACGGCGGGCAGGCCGGGGGCGAGGTCGGCCTCGACCTCGACGAGGTGACCGGCGACTCCGGCCAGGCCCACGCTCAGCACTTTCGCGTACCCCATGTCAGAACGCGCCGCGCAGGTGCTCGACCCGGGCGGGGCCGGTGAGCGGGAGCCGGACGGACAGCACGTCGAAGCGGACCTCGTCGGCGGTGGTGCCGGTCTCGGCGAGCCACCGGGCGGCCAGGCCGCGCAGCCGGCGGGCCTTGGCCGGGACGACGGCCTCGGCGGGGGAGCCGAACTGCTCGCTGCGGCGGGTCTTGACCTCGCAGATGGCCAGGACCGGGCCCTCCCAGGCGATGATGTCGATCTCGCCCTCGGGGCAGCGCCAGTTGCGGGCGACCGGGCGCAGGCCCGTCTCGATCAGGTGCCGCAGCGCGCACCGCTCGCCGTACGCGCCGACGGCTCGGTTCCGGTTCGTCATGCCGGCCAGGATGCGTGCGGCGGGTCCGGCGGAGGGGGCGCGCGGGGTCGGCCTGTGGACGAGGAGCGTCCTGTGGACGACGGGACGATCATGGGTCAGATCTGCTAGGAAGCCGACGGCAGAGGCGGCACAAGCGGCCGCATGAAGCGCGCATACGAAGTCGCGGGATTGGCCGTACCCGCGGCGCGGGCGCCGTCCACTACGCTCCATCCGGATTTCGCGCTGCCGGAAGAGTGGGTCGGATGAAGTGGTTGCGTTGGCCGGGACTGCTCGCCCCGGCGTCGGTGCTAGTGCTGGCGCTGATCGGCGCGCTGCTGTGGTTGACGTGGCCCGATGAGAAGGAGCTGCCGCCCCGCGAACGACGGTACGAGGCGTTCACCGCCTGTCTGCTGACCGATGACGAGGGCTTGGCGGGCACGGAGGCGAAGGCGGCGTGGGCCGGCATGCAGGCGGTCTCCACCGCGCAGCTGATAAAGGTCCAGTACCTTGCGGTCGATGGACCGCAGACGACCGCCAACGCCCTGGCCTACTTCAACACCATGGCTCTGGAGGGCTGTGGTGTCGTGGTGGCAGTGGGACAAGCACCGGTCGCCGCGGTGGAGGAAGGGAAGGGCCGCTTTCCGGAAATCCGTTACGTGACGGTGGGCGCGGAGCGACCGATCCACGGTGTGTACGCCGTTTCGGCTGGCAATGCCGAGGAGATCCGGGCGGGAGTCGAGTCGGCGGTGGCCCGCTCCCGAGCAAAATAATCTTACCTACATGGATGCTTGTGCTTACAGGAAACGTCCAGGAAGCTCTCCTCACGTATTCGTGATCGCGGGGGAGGGCTGCCATGGGCGGTCAGCGGCAGCATGCGCAGGCGATGGCTCCGGGCCGCCCGCGCCGTCGAGGTCGGGTCGCTCGACGCATGGCGGCGGTACTCGTCCTGACGATGCTGATCACCACGGGGGCACCCTCCGCACCCTTGAACCATCCAGGCCGCAGTGGCTTTCCCCTGTCCTGGCTGTCCGATCTGTTCGCGGTGCGCTGGTCGTGGGCTGACCCACCCACGCCGAAGCAGCAGATGGGCCGCTCGCCTGACCGCGGCCACTATGTCGACTCGCCCAGGGCGCAGGACAACGCGCCGGTCCGGCCCGCGAAGGGCGAGCTGAAGCTGCGGAAGTCGTACCGGCCTGAGACCGGCAACCGGACGACACGGGCAGCGCAGGGCTTCCAGTCAGGCGTCAGCAAGCATCTCCCGGAAGCCTCGACCAGCACCTCCGACGTCTTCCAGAACGCGGATGGCTCCTACACCCGCCGGGTCCACGCGTCCGCCGTCAACTTCAAGGACGGTCAGGGACGCTGGCAACGGATCGACAACGGGCTGGTGGGGAAGGGCGGGCGACTGCGAGCACGAGCGGTACCGATCGACGTCACCCTGAATCCCACGCTGGAGGCCGCGGACGGCCCGCTGGTGCGGATGAACCTCGGCGGGGGTCGGATACTCGGCTATGACCTGGCGGGAGGCACGATCAGTGCCGCGGTCATCGAGGGCAGTGCCGCGACCTACCGAAGTGTCTTTCCCGGCGTCGACCTGACGCTCCGCCTCAACGGCAGCGAGGTCAAGGAGACGCTCACCTTTCACTCGGCGGACGTGGCCACCGAGTACCTCTATCCCCTGCACTTGTCCGGCTTGACCGTCCGATTGGACGACGACGGTCAGGTCGTGTTCGTCGACCCCGCCGGCAAGACCGCGGCGGTCATGCCGGCCGGCTGGATGCAGGACTCGAAGGTCGACCAGACAGGCGCGAGGACAACTTCACACGGGGTGCGGTACGACATTGTCGACCACGGCGACGGGCAGGCGCTGAAGGTAACGATCGACGGGGCCTGGCTCAGGGACCCGGCACGGACGTTCCCGGTCGAGCTCGATCCCACCACGGGAACCATCGCGACGACCACCGGTGACACGTACGTCCAGTCGGGCAGCACTGCTGTCCGCTCCACCGAGGACAACGTCGCCGTTGGAACCTTCGGAAGCGGCAAGGCCAAGGCTTTGCTGCCGTTCCCCACCTTCGGCACCACGTACGCGGGCAGGCGACTCAGCGCCGCAGACCTCAATCTCTTCATGAGCTATCAGGGCATCGGCAACGGCACCTGCGCCGCCCGACGTTTCGATGTCCACCGGGTGACGCAGAACTGGTGGGCGTCGTCGGTCACCTACGACACGTTCCCCACCTACAGCGCGTCGATCGGAAACGCGTCCCCGAGCAGCACCGCAGCCTGTGGGAACAACGGCAACCCTCCCAATCGCACGGTTGGCACTTGGGTGTCGGTGCCGCTGAACCCAGCCGAGGTCAACGAATGGGTAACCGGCGCCAGCAACTACGGCCTCGCCCTGACCGCGTCTGAGACCGACACCGCGGCGTGGAAGCGGTTCACTTCTACCGATGCGGGTGTGAAGTGCAATAACAGCGTCTACGGCCTGATCAGCTGTGGCCCCTTCATCGACGTCACCTACACCGACAACGTCGCCCCTCAGGTCGACACCCGGTACCCGTCGAACAACGCCACGCTCGACACCCTGACGCCAGAACTGATCGCCCAGGGCCACGACTCGGACAACTGGCCGGCGAAGGGACTGCGCTACAACTTCATCGTCTACAACGAGCAGGGAACGCAAATCACCAGTTCGGGCTGGGTCGCTGGTGGGGTGTGGAAGGTTCCGGCCGGCGTGCTGGCGTGGAAGAAGTCGTACCTGTACGCGGTCCAGGCCAACGACTTCTCCTCCACCGGTCCCACCACCCCGATGTACGCCTTCACCACCCAGGTGCCGCAGCCCGTGGTGTCCTCGGCGCTCGCGCAGAACGGCGACCGGGGGTACGA
>NZ_JAGPXV010000619.1:0-3529 GCF_018070405.1 Micromonospora sp. D75 | reverse complement strand
CGAGTAGCCCGCATCGCGCGCGCCATGGCCCGGACGCCGTACGGCTCCTGCCCGTCGGGCTCCGCCGCGTACACCCCGTCGCTGACCACGAAGAGACGATCGCCCGGCTCCAGAGTGAACTCCTGCACGTCGTACCGGGTCTCGGCGAACATGCCCAACGGCAGTTGCTGCTCCAACGCGATCGGGGTGACCCGCCTCCCCCGCAGCCGCAGCAGTTGCGGGGAACCGGCGTCCACCGCCCGCACCACGCCCCGGCGGCTGTCCAGCTCCAGCAGCAGCGTGGCCACGTGCCGGCCGCCCCGGTGCTGGTAGTAGATGGTGTCCGAGGCCAGCTCCGCCTGCTCGACCAAGCTGCCGCCGGAACGCCGGGCGTTGCGCATGGCGTTCACCGTCATCGCCGTGAGCAGCGACGCGGCCAGCCCGCTGCCGGTGCCGTTGAGCACGGTGAGGGTGAGCCGCTCACAGTCCACCGACCAGTCGAAGTGGTCACCGCCCACCGTGTACGCCGGTTCGAGCTGCCCGGCCAGCAACGCGTCGCCGTGGCGCACGCTGCGCCCCGGCAACAGGTCCCACTGCATCTCCGCAGCCATGCTCAGCCGTTCCCGCCGCCGGGCGCGGCGGTACCTGTCGGTCTCCCGGTCGGCCGCGCGGATGGCCACGGCCAGCTCGCCGGCGGCGTCCCGCGCCGCCTCCACTGTGGCCGCGTCCGGGTCACCGGGCAGCTCGACCATCAGGACGCCGAGCCGCTCCCCCCACACCGACAGCGGCAGGTAGGCCCGGCAGCGGCCGTCGTCGATGATGTCCAGGACCGGCTCCTGGCTGCTGAAGCAGCGTTGCGCCACGGTGTGTGCCGGCAACGGGCCACCGTCGGGCACGTCCGGGTCGAGCACCGGCCAGAGGCCGCTGGCGCGGTAGTCGGCGACGAACACCTCCGCCCGCGCGGCCCCGAGCGTCTGGCGCAGCACCGCGTCCGCGGTCTCCACCAGCTGGTCGGGTGGCGCCGTGCGCAGGGCACGTGACACCGATCCGGACGCCTCCGGCATGCTCATCCTCCGATGACGACTATTGCTACAGAGCAAACATCATACGAAGGACCCCCGACCGCCGAACGGCCCGCCTCGACCGGCGCGGCTCAGTCCGCCGGCCGCAGCGCCAACGCGCCGTAGAACGCGTCCGGCACCGGCTCCGGCTCACCCTCGGGCCGCCACCGGGCCACCGGCACGACGCCCTCGTCGGTGGGACGCCAGCGGCCCAGCAGCGGCGCGAACCGCTCGGGCGCGCGCATCCGGAACGCCGGGCCCATCATGGCCAGCGCCTGCGGATGCCCGGCCAGTTCCTCGCTGTCGAAGTCGATCGCCAGCCGGCTGCCCGGCGCGACCGCCCGGTACAACTCGTCCAGCGTACGGGCGAGCGTGTCGTCGTCCAGGAACGCGGCCAGCCCGAGGAACACCACTCCGACCGGCCGTCTCCCCCACCCCGGCACGAAACGGTGCAGCTGCGCCCGGTCGACGGTGCCGATGTCGGTGGCGTCGCCGTAGCCGTAACCGGCGCGGTCACTGCCGGCGAGCAGGCGCTGGCCGAGCCGGACCGTCTCCGGGTCGACGTCGGTGTAGAGGACCGTCGCCTCCGGTGCGACCTCGTGCACGTTTCCGCAGGTGGGCACGCCCGCACCGAAGACCAGGAAGCCGTCCACACCGTCGCCGGCCATGGCGCGAACGGTCCGGCCCAGGAAACCGCGCAGCGAGCGGAAGATCGCCGCGCAGGGCCCGTACGCCGCCTCGAACGCGGCGGCCGCGGCGACGTCGACCGGACGGTGGTGCCGGCCGCCGAGCCAGTAGTCGATCATGCGGGCGGTGCTCGGTCCGTCCGGCTGATCCATCGACGGGCCTCCCTCCCTGGGCGCTGTCCGCCAGCGTACCGACCGGGCGACCGGCGCGGTATCGCCCCGGGCCGGTCCCGCCGGCCGCGATACTGGCCGCGGGAGCGCCGGCCACGAGGAGGTACCTGGTGAACTCCGCTGACGGTGCGGCCGTGGTGGTCGGGGTGGACGGCTCCGAGCCGGCGACCCGGGCCGTGCTCCTGGCCGCCCGGGAGGCCGCCCGCCGCAACCGGCCGCTGCGGGTGGTCCACGGATTCATCTGGCCGCTGCTGGGCGTACCGGTGGCCGCTCCGGCCGGGGCGCCGCCGCACGCCGGCCTGCGTCACCAGGCCGAGCAACTGGTCGCCGACGCGGTCAACGCGGCCCAGGCGCAGGAGCGCGGGCTGCGCATCACCGGCGAGATCATCGACGGGGAGGCGGCCGCCGTGCTGATCGGCGAGTCCCCCACGGCCGCGCTGATCGTGCTCGGCGACCGAGGTCTCGGCGGGTTCGCCTCGCTGGTGATCGGCTCGGTCGCGCTGCAGGTCACCGCGTACGCCGACTGCCCGATGCTGGTGGCCCGGGGCGCCGCCCGCGACACCGGCCCGGTGGTGGCCGGGGTGGACGGCTCCGCGCTGTCCCGCGCCGCCGTCGAGTTCGCCGCCGAAACGGCGTCCCACCGCGGCGCCCCGCTGCGTGTGCTGCACGCCCACCCGGGCGGCCGGTCGGCGCAGGCCGACGAGCAGGAGCGGGTCCTGGCCGAGTCGGTCGCCGGCGTCGCCGAGCGCTGGCCGGACGTGCCGATCAACCGGGAGGCGGTGCGGGCCCGCCCGGTCACAGCGCTGACCGAGGCGTCCCGGGACGCCCAACTGGTCGTGGTGGGCCGGCAAGGCCGCGGTGAGCTCAGCGGCTTGCTGCTCGGCTCGGTGAGCCAGGGGATCCTGCACCGCGCCGCGTGCCCGGTCGCTGTCGTCCGCGCCCCGGCCTGAGCGCACGGTTGGCCCCGGCCCGGGCGGGTAGACGGGTTCGTCAGCCGACGGCGACCCGAGGAGGCAGTGATGGCAGGACCCCGTCCGGGCAGCAACGCGTACGACAAGCAACGGGCACGGCTGCGCGACCTCGTCGAGCAGTCCGGGCGCGCCACCGACAAGGAGGCCAACCAGGTCGCCAACCGGATCCTGCAGGACGACCGTGGGCAACGCGGCGTGGTCCGGGGCGAACGGACCTACGGCCCCAAGGGCAACCGGGAACCGGGTGACCCGAAGTGAGAGCGGCATCCGCCGTCGACGGCGCCATCGCGGGCGCCGTCGGCAGCGCCGTGCTCAACGCGGTCTCCTACCTCGACATGGCGCTGCGGGCGCGGCCGGCGAGCAGCACCCCGGAGTCGGTGGCCGGACGGCTGGCCGACGTCACGCACGTCGACCTGGGCCCCGGCGACGAGGCGGCGAACCGCCGTTCCGGTCTGGGGCCACTGCTCGGGTACGCCACAGGCATCGCCGCGGGGGCCGCGTTCGGTCTGCTCGCCGGACACCGGCGGATCCCGCTGCCGCTGGCCACGGTGCTGCTCGGCGGTGGGGTGATGGCCACCTCGGACGGCTCGATGACGGTGCTGGGCGTGACTGACCCGCGTACCTGGCGGCGCGCCGACTGGGTCTCCGACCTGATCCCGCA